>CBQZLL010000370.1:0-1564 GCA_967749945.1 uncultured Frankiaceae bacterium | reverse complement strand
GGGCCATGGCGCCGCTACCGCCGCGAACGTAGCGTTCCGGGCGTCGATGCCAGCCCTTCCCCGCTTCGAGGGCCATGACCCGGTCAGCAGGAGACCGCGCGCGAGCCGTGCTTCCGCTCGTCGTGCTGCTCGTCGGCGCCCTCGGGTCGGTGACGTCGGCCGGGTACCTGCGCCGGGTGCAGCGCCACGACACCGCAGAACGTTTCGCCAACCGCTCGTCCGAGACCGCGCACGCGCTCGCCCACGGCCTGGAGGGCTCGGCCGACACGTTGCGCGGCGTCCGCGGGCTGTTCGCCGGATCCGAGGTCGTGACGGCCGCGGAGTTCGGCCGGTTCATCGAGGCGCTCGACCCCGCCGACCGCTACCCAGGGCTCGTCGCGGTCGCGTACGTCCGCGCGCCGGCCCCGCTCGACGCGGCGTACGTCGTCCCTCCCGGTGCCGACGACACCATCGACAGCGGCAGCGCGGTCGCCACCGCGGCGCGCGAGCGCGCACGGGACACCGGCACTCTCGCGACGACCCCGCCCCAGGACACCGGCGCCGGCGACAGCAGCTTCCTCGTCTACGCGCCCGTGTACACCACCCGGACGACGCCCTCGACGCTCGCGGCGCGGCGCGCCGCACTGAGCGGCTGGGTCGTGAACTCGTACCGCGGGACCACGTTCATCACCGGCCAGCTCGCCGGTGGCTACGCGGTCGAATCCGCTCTCTACCAGGGGACGGCGGCCGCACCGGCCATGCTCGTCGGCACCTCGCCCGGGTACGCGGACGCGGTCGAGGCAGGTCCTGGCAGCCTGGTCAGCGCCACCCGGATCGAGGCGTACGGCATCCCGTGGACGGTCCGTACGGTCGCGCCGCCGGGCTTCACGCCCGTGTCGTCCGCCATCGCGCCGTGGGTGCTGTTCGGCTCCGGTGTGCTGCTCTCGGCGCTCGCGGCACTCGTCCTGCACACGGTCACGACCGCTCGCCGCGACGCCGAGCACATGGTGGCCGAGACGACGAAGTCGTTGCGGGACAACGAGGAACGCTTCCGCGCGCTCGCCGACCACTCGCCGACGGGCGTCTTCTTCGCCGACGTCGACGGCGAGCTCGCGTACTGGAACGCGCAGGTCGCCGACGTCGCGGGTGCCGACCTCGCGACGGTCGACCCGTGGTCGCTCGTGCATCCCGACGACGTGCTCCGCACCCGGGACGGCTGGGCGCGCGCGATGGCGGAGGGGTCGGTGTTCCGCGCGACGTTCCGGATCGTCCGGCCCGACGGGTCGTTGCGCTGGCTCGAGGTCGCCGCGGGGCCGACGCACGACGAGAGCGGCGCGCTCTCGGGCTGGGTCGGCACGTCGAACGACGCCACCGACAAGGTCGAGTTCATGCGCCGATCCGACCGGCTGTCGCGCATCCTCGAACACACCACCGACCTCGTCACGTTGACCGACCCCGAGGGTGAGGTCGTCTGGGCGAACGACGCCGCGCGGCGACACCTGCGGTCCGTGGGCGTCGTCCCGCACGCCCTCGGCGACCTCGTCGCGCCGAGCGCGCGGTCGTTCTTCGAGGAGGTCGTGGTCCC
>CBQZLL010000369.1:0-1574 GCA_967749945.1 uncultured Frankiaceae bacterium | reverse complement strand
TGGTGCACAACCTCGCCAAGATCACGAAGTCCTGGGACAGCCGAACCGATCCGGGCCGTTTCGCCAAGCCCTACTAGGAGCGCGGCGGCAGCAGTTGGTACGACGGGTTGTAGATCGTGCGGCGACCACCGCCCGCATCGGAGAGGCGGCCTTCGACGACCAGGCCGGCGCCCGCGCGGATGCCTTCGATCCGGCGGCGGCCGAGCCAGACGACGTACGCCGTCCCGGTGCCGTCGTAGAGCTCCGCTTCGAGCGCGGGGACTCCAGCACGCGGGCGCAGCGTGACGCTCTGCAGCGTGCCGTGGAGCCGGACGAGCGTGCGTTCGGGAGCCGCGGCGATCGGAACCGCGCCGTGTTGCTCGCCCTCGTTCTGCAACGCCTCGGCGGCGAGCTCCTCGTCCTCGGCGGTGAGCCGCCGTATCGCCCGGCGGAAGCGTCCCTCTGGCATGGCGGAGACCTTACGTCGTCGCGAACGGCAGCGCGTCCGCGAGCCACCCGGCGAGCCGGCCGTACGCGCCGGAGACGAGCACCAGACCGAGCGCGAGCAACAGGACGCCACCGACGACGCTGACGACCCGGCTGGCGCGCGACAGCACGCGGCTGAGTCGCGGCGACGCGTCGGCGGCGTACGCCGCCGCGACGAACGGCACGCCGAGCCCCAGCGAGTACGCCGCCAGCAGTACGCCCCCGCGCAGCGTCGCGCCCTGCAGCGCGCTGACCGTCAGCACCGCCCCGAGGAACGGCCCGACGCACGGCGTGAACGCCGTCCCCGCCACCAGGCCGAGCGCGAACGGCGCCGTCGCGCCGAGCCGTCGGGCGGGCAACCGGGCGAGCAGCGAGAGCCGCGAGTCGACGAGCAGCAGCACGCCGAACGCCAGCACCACGACACCGCCCGCGCGTTGCGCCCCGCTCCCCGACGCGCGCACCGCCCGGCCCAGGCTGCCCGCCGCGAGGCCGAGGGTGACGAAGACGACGGAGAAGCCGAGGACGTAGAGCAGCGCGGCGGGTACGAGACGCCGGCCGGTCGAGAGCACCGCGACGTACGCGGGCAGCAACGGCACCGTGCACGGCGCGAGGAACGACAGCACCCCGAACCCGAACGCGACCACGATCGCGAGGAGCACGCTCACCCGCCGAACGTGAACGTGAACCACCGCACGCCCGGTGCGACCGCGGTGAGCGCGAGCGTCCCGTGTCCCACCGAAGCGCCGGTCAGCAGGTGGTAGAGGTCGTCGGCCTTGACGTCGACGTAGGTCCGCCCGGCTGACTCGACGACGTCCCGGCCGCGTCGTGCGACGGGCACGGGCGCGCCGTCGAGCGTCAGCTCGATCCGTTGGGGCGCAACGGTTCCGGCCGGAGGGGCCAGCACCGCGTACACGTCGCGGGCGGTGTAGTCGAGGGTCACCGTCGCGCCCGCCCCGGCCGCCGCGACCCACTGCGGGCTGTCGGCCGTGGCGCCGGAGAGCCGGACGTACTCCCCGGTGCGGCGCTCGGTGCCGAGGTAGACCTCGGGCGTCAGCGATGCCGCGGGCGGAGGCGACTGCACATCCCCTACGCGTGCCGGACCGGGGTCG
>CBQZLL010000368.1:0-1587 GCA_967749945.1 uncultured Frankiaceae bacterium | reverse complement strand
GCGACGACGCTCGAGGTGAGCTTCTACCGCTTCAGCGACGGCGGCCTCGTCACGTGCCGCAGCGTGCCGGGACTCCTTCCGGGCACGTCGTTCGCCGACGTGCCGAACAATGACCCCGACCTGCCCGGGGATTCGCAGTTCTCGGTGGTGGTGCGCTCGTTCGGCTCCGAGGTCGTGTCGGTGGTCAACGAGCATCAGGGATCGGGCGACCGCGCCGAGGCGCTGTCGTACGTCGGGCTGACGCAGGGGTCGACCCGTGTCGCGCTGCCATACGTGGCGAAGGCCGTCGGCGGCTGGACCACGACCTTCGTCGTCCAGGATCTCGGGAGCGCCGACGCGCTCGTCACCGCCACTTTCTCGAACGCGGACGGGACGAGGACCGCGACGCTGACGCGGCGGATCGGGTCGGGCCGTTCGCAGTTCGTGGATCCGACCGTGGAGAGCATGCTCGTCGCCGGCACCGAGTACTCGGTGCTCCTGACGTCGGACCAGCCCATCGCGGCGATCGTGAACGCTCACAACGACGCGCCGACGGTCACGCGACCCATGGGCTTCAGCTACAACGGCCTCGCCGTCGCCGGCAGCGATCCGACGTACCTGCCGTACGTCGCGCGCAACACCGACGGGATCGGCCGGACCACCCGCGTCATCGTCCAGAATGCGGGGACGGCGGACGCGACGCCGAGCCTGGCCTTCCGGAGCGCGGCGGGGGAGCAGGTCACGATCGCCGCGCCGACGGCCGTGAAGCCCGGGCGCTCGTGGTCCTTCGATCCGCGCTTCAAGGCCGACGCCCTCACCGCCTGTCCGGCGACGGCGTCGGCGGGATGCGTCTCCGAGGGGGAGCACGGGCTCGTCGTCAGCGGGGGCACGTTCGCGGTCCTCGGCACCGCGCTCAGCCCGGCGACCGCGATGGGCATGGTCGCCGGTCGGCCGGCAGCGTCGCGGATCTACCTGCCGAACATCACGAAGACGCTCGGCGGGCCGAACGGCTGGACGACGCCCGTCGTGCTGCAGTCGGCGGGCGCGACGAGCGCGACCCTCCGGTGGTACCGCTTCGCGGATGGCCAGCTCGCGGTCACGCAGTACGTACCGTCGCTCGCGAGCGGCGGGGGCGTGAAGATCGACCCGCGCAGCGTCCCCGGCCTCGCGGACGACACGCAGTACGCGGTCGTCGCGGACTTCCCGGGCCAGGCGACCGCGCTCGTCCTCGAGCTGAACGCGCTCGGCGGTGACGCCGGCATGTCGTACGAGGGCTTCGCGGCGACCGGGGCGCTCTCGGCGGCGCCCGTCCCGACGACGCTCACCGTGAGTCCGACGGCCGCCAGCGTGGGGACCGGTGCGACGCAGCAGTTCACCGCGAGCGTGAAGGACCAGTCAGGCAACGGGTACGTGGGCGTGCCGGTCGCGTGGTCGGTGACGCCTGCGACGGCCGGCAGCGTCACCTCGACGGGGCTGTTCATCGCGGGATCCGCGGCCGGCAGCGCGACCGTGACGGCGACGTTCGGCACGCTCAGCGCGAATACGGCGGTGTCGGGCGCGGGGGCGACCCTCACCACCCGCGGCGTCACCAACAAAAACCCCCCGCCC
>CBQZLL010000367.1:0-1725 GCA_967749945.1 uncultured Frankiaceae bacterium | reverse complement strand
GATGACGTACCCCATGACCTCGCGCCGGGCCCAGGCGCGGGCGGCGTCGAGGTCGGACGTGACGCAGACGCGGACGAACACCGCGTTGGTCCGGGGCGCGGCGGATGCGCCCTCGACGACGTGGTCGAGCGCCGCGGGCACCGACGGCGCGCCGATCCAGTTGAGCAGCGCGCCGTCCGACACCTCGCCGGCGAGCGCGAGCATGGCCGGGTTCAACGCGCCGACGAGGACCGGCGGCGGTGCCGCGGGGACGTGCATGAGCAGCCGGTATCCGTCGACCGGGTAGAGGTCGGACGAGCGGCTTACCTTCTCGCCCGAGAGGAGGGCGCGGACGACGAGCACGTACTCCCGCATCCGGTCGAGCAGGCGGTCGTACGGGACGCCGTTCCACCGCGACACGATCGTCGCGGACGAGACGCCGAGGCCCAGCGCGAAGCGGCCACCGGAGACGTCCTGCAACGTCGCCGCGGACTGCGCCATCAACGCCGGCGTCCGCGTGAAGATCGGGAGTACGCCGGTTGCCAGCCCGATCCGCGAGGTCGCGACCGCGCAGGCTGTGAGGAGGCCGAACGCGTCGTTGGTTCCGGCCTCGGCGGCCCAGATCGTGTCGTAGCCGAGCGCCTCGGCGCGGCGCGCGACATCGACCTGGCCGGAGACGGGAAGGAGCAGGTTCAAAGGGAGCGCGAGACCGGTACGCGTCATGGCGCGGGATACTGCCACGCGCAAGGAGGCTGGCGTGGGGACGAAGGACGGCGGGGCGAAGCTCTCGACGTACGAGCGCAAGCGCGACCGGAAAGCAACGCCGGAGCCGTTCGGCGCCACGAAGCGGAAACCACGCGCGCGCGCGCCACGGTTCGTCGTGCAGGAGCACCACGCGACCGCGTTGCACTGGGACTTCCGGCTGGAACGCGACGGCGTCCTCGTGTCGTGGGCCGTACCCAAGGGGCTGCCGGTCGAGCCGAAGACCAACCACCTCGCCGTGCACACCGAGGACCACCCGCTCGACTACTACGACTTCGAAGGCGAGATCCCGAAGGGCGAGTACGGCGGCGGCACCGTGATGCTGTGGGACCGCGGCACGTACGACGTCGAGGAGTGGACCGACAGCAAGGTCAAGGTCGTGCTGCACGGCGAGCGGGTGGTCGGCGAGTACGTGTTGTTCCGGACGAAGGACGACAACTGGATGGTGCACCGCGTCGACCCGCCGGCCGACCCGGCGTACCAGCCGATGCCGGAGACCGTGCAGCCGATGCTCGCGACGACGGCGACGGCGTTGCCGGAGCGGCAGCGGGAGTGGGCGTACGAGTTCAAGTGGGACGGCGTGCGCGCGATCGTTTACGTCGACGGCGGCCGGGCGCGGGCGCAGAGCCGCAACATGCTCGACATCACCGAGTCGTACCCGGAGCTGCGCGCGCTCGGCGAGGCGATGGGCGCCCGGCGGCTCGTCCTCGACGGCGAGCTCGTCGTGTTCGACGACCAGGGGCGCAGCGACTTCGGCCTGTTGCAGCAACGGATGAAGCTCACCGGCGACGCGGTCCGCCGGATCGCGAAGACGTACCCGGTCGTCTATCTCGTCTTCGACGTCCTCTACGTCGACGGCCGCGACACCGTCCCGCTGCCGTACACGGAGCGGCGCGCGATCCTCGACAGCCTGGACCTCAACGGCCCGGCCTGGCAGACGCCGCCGTCGTTCCCCGGCGACGGCGACGCGGTCCGCGCGGCGAG
>CBQZLL010000366.1:0-1755 GCA_967749945.1 uncultured Frankiaceae bacterium | reverse complement strand
GCGTTCCAGACCGCGTAGTCGTTGTCGACCGCGACCGGGTACGTGACGCGCATCTGCTCGAGGGCGGGACGGATATTGTCGAGGTTCCGCTCGAACGAGAACTCTGGCGTGTGGATGCCGATCGTGACGAGCCCGTCGCCTCGGTACCGCTCGTCCCACGCGCGGACGTAGGGAAGCGACCGCAGCCAGTTGATGCACGTGTAGGTGCAGAAGTCGGCGACGACGACCTTGCCGCGGAGTCCCTCTGGTGTGAGCGGCTCCGAGTTGAGCCACGCCGTGGCGCCGGTGAACGGCGGCATCGAGCCTTCGGCGGGCAGATGCACCCCGAAGGAAGTCATCGGCTAGGACCCTACCGCGACGACTGCGACCGCGGTCCGGATCACCTCGGCGACCACGTCCGGCTGAGACACCATCACAACGTGGGAGGCGTCGACCTCGGTGATCGTGGCGCCCGCGCGCTCGGCCATCGAACGGATGACGTCGGTCCCTGCCGCCTTGTCGGCGGTCGCGACCACGGCCCAAGACGGCGTCGACTTCCAGGCCGGCGGACCGCAGGGCTCGGAGAACGCCGCGTCAGCGGCCGGGCGCTGGGTCGCGGCCATCACGGAGCTCTGCTCCGCGGACAGGTCGGCCGCGAACGCTTCGCGGAACTTCGCGGGGTCGACCGTGAACTCCACGCCGGAACCGTTTGCGTGCGGGTACTTCAGCGGAACCAGCGTCGGCCCGAGGATGCTGTCCTTCGAGGTATCGCCGACGTCGCCCAGCCGTTCACCGTCCTCGGGGGCGTAGGCCGCGACGAAGACAAGGCCGACGACGTTGGCCGCGTTCCCGGCGTTCGAGATCAACGCGCCGCCGTACGAGTGACCGACGACCACGACCGGCCCCGGGATCTGCTCCAGGTAGCTCGACAGGTACGCCGAGTCGTGGGCGATCCCGCGCAGCGGGTTGGCGGGTGCGGTGACCCGTATCCCGCTCGCCTGGAGGCGCTCGATCACCCCGTTCCAGCTCGAGGAGTCGGCGAAGGCGCCGTGCACCAGCACGACGGTGACCGCCGAAGCATCCGAGGTCGTTGTAGACATGAGAACTCCTTTCAAAACGCGTCGACGTCCACGATGGCCTCGGCGAACGCCGCCGGAGCCTCCTGCGGAAGGTTGTGACCGATGCCGCCGGTGATCGTCCGGTGCGAATAGCTACCGGTGAACCGCTTGGCGTAGGTCTCCGGCTCGGGATGAGGCGCGCCGTTCGCGTCCCCCTCGAGCGTGATCGTGGGGACCGTGATGTCCGGACTCTCCGCCAGCCGCCGCTCGAGATCGTCGTAGCGCGGCTCGCCCTCGACCAGACCCATCCGCCAGCGGTAGTTGTGGATCGTGATCGCCACGTGATCGGGGTTCTCCAACGACGCTGCGCTGCGATCGAACGTAGCGTCGTCGAAGCTCCAGTTCGGCGACGCGAGCCGCCAGATCAGCTTCGCGAAGTCGTTGAGGTTCTTCTCGTACCCGGCCCGACCGCGTTCGGTGGCGAAGTAGAACTGGTACCACCACTGGTGCTCGGCCTCGGGCGGCAACGGCAGCTTGCCGGCTTCCTGGCTGCCGATCAGGTATCCGCTCACCGAAACGAGCCCCTTGCAGCGCTCGGGCCAGAGCGCCGCCACGATGTCGGCCGAACGAGCACCCCAGTCGAAGCCGCCGAGGATCGCCCGCTCGATCCCGAGGGCGTCCATCAGATCGACCACGTCGGCTGCCATGGCCGATGGTT
>CBQZLL010000365.1:0-1766 GCA_967749945.1 uncultured Frankiaceae bacterium | reverse complement strand
GGATGCACGACCAGCCGCCCCGCGTCCTCGGCCTCGTCCTCGACGTACAGCGCCGCCGCATCTTCGTGCCGATCGGTCGGGTGCGGTCGTTCGACGCGACGCAGGTCGTCCTCACGACCGGCACGGTCAGCCTGCGCCGGTTCGAGCGCCGCCCGGAGGAGCTGCTCGTCCTGGAGGACCTGCTCGACCGCAAGGTGCAGGTGCTGGAGACCGAAGCGAGCGTCGTCGTCTTCGACTGCGCGATGGAGTCGACGCGGACGGGTGACTGGCAGCTCACCCGCGTCGCCGTACGCACCGGTGGCGTCCGGCGTCGCGGACACCAGCGGGAGCTGCGATGGGACGAGGTGAGCGGCTTCGCGATCGACGAGCGCAACCAGGGTGCCGAGCACCTGCTTGCGGCGTACGAGGGCCTGCGCCCCGCCGACCTCGCGAACGAGCTACACAACCTCTCCGACAAGCGACGCGTCGAGGTCGCCTCGGCGCTCGACGACGAACGCCTCGCCGACGTCCTCGAGGAGCTGCCCGAGGACGAGCAGGTCGCGATCCTCGAAGCCCTCGCGTCCGACCGGGCCGCCGACGTCCTCGAAGCGATGGGACCGGACGACGCCGCCGACGTGCTCTCCGAGATGTCCGCCGCCGACGCGGCGCGGTTGCTCGAGCTGATGGAGCCGGACGAGGCGGAGCCGGTGCGCCGCCTGCTGCTCTACGCCGACAACACCGCCGGCGGCCTGATGACCACCGAGCCGATCATCCTGCTGCCCAACGCCACGGTCGCCGAGGCGCTTGCCCACGTCCGCACCCCCGACCTCTCCCCCGCGCTGGCCAGCCAGGTCTACGTGTGCCGCCCGCCGACGGAGACGCCGACCGGACGGTTCATCGGCATCTGCCACATCCAGCGGCTGCTCCGCGAGCCGCCGTCGGCGCTCGTGTCGTCGATCGTCGACACCGACCTCGACCCGCTCGGCCCGGACGCGTCGTTGCGGATGGTCACGCAGCACCTCGCGACGTACAACCTCACCGCCGTCCCGATCGTCGACGCCGGGCACCACCTGCTCGGCGCGGTCACCGTCGACGACGTCCTCGACCACCTCTTGCCCGAGAACTGGCGCGAGGAGGAGGTGGGCGGTGCCACGGGCTAGGGACAGGCTGGACCAGCCGAGGGAGATGCGCCGCGGCCTGCCGCGGCCGCACTACGACCCGGACGCGTTCGGAAAGTTCTCCGAGTCGATCGCGCGGTTCTTCGGTACGGCGCGGTTCCTCGTCGCCCAGACCGTGCTCGTCGCGGCGTGGATCAGCTTCAATGCTGTCGTCGGCATCCGCTACTACCAAGCGCAGCACCGGTGCGCGCGGCTGCCGGACGCCGCGGCCGAGGCGTGCAAACGCGGGCTGAAGCCGTTCGACCCGTACCCGTTCATCCTGCTCAACCTGGCGTTCTCGACGCAGGCCGCGTACGCAGCGCCGCTCATCCTGCTCGCGCAGAACCGCCAGGCCGACCGCGACCGGGTCAGCCTCGAAGAGGACCGGGCTCAGTACGCGCGGTCGGTCGCCGACACCGAGTACCTCACCCGCGAGGTCGCCGCGCTGCGCATCGCGCTCGGCGACGTCGTGACGCGCGACTTCCTCCGGTCGGAGCTGCAACGCCTCGTCGAAGAGATCCGCGACGAGGACGAAGAGGACGCCTCCTAGCCCGCGTCGCCGATCGCCCGGTTTCTCGTGATCTTGGCGATGGTTTGCACCGTATGCGTGCAGAACCTCGCCAAGATCAC
>CBQZLL010000364.1:0-1835 GCA_967749945.1 uncultured Frankiaceae bacterium | reverse complement strand
AGGTGGGATACGACGGCCCGACCGGTCTCGGCACGCCGAACGGCGTCGGCGCCTTCTAGGGACGATCGCCCAGGCGCGCCGCGTACGCGGCCGCCTGGGTGCGGCGTTCCATGCCGAGCTTGGCGAGCATGTTCGAGACGTAGTTCTTGACCGTCTTCTCGGCGAGGTGGATCTCCTCGGCGATCTGCCGGTTGGTGAGCCCGCCACCGATGAGCTCGAGGATGCGGCGCTCCTGGTCGGTGAGCTTGCCGAGTCGCTCCTCGCGCTCGTTCCCCTCGCGCAGCCGCTGGAGCACTCGCGAAGTGATCGACGGGTCGAGCAGCGAGCGGCCCGCCGCGACGGTCCTGAGGTTCTCGAGCAGGTCGGCACCGCTGATGTTCTTGAGCAGGTAGCCCGCCGCGCCCGCGATGATCGAGTCGAACAGCGCGTCGTCCGAGTCGAGTGTCGAGAGCATGAGGCAGTTGACCTCGGGGACGCGCAGCCGGACCTCCCGGCACACGTCGATGCCGCTGCCGTCGGGCAGCCTCGCCTCGATCACGGCCACGTCCGGACGGAGCAACGGGACCTGTGCCAGCGCCTCGGCCGACGTGCCGGCTTCGCCGACGACGGTGAACTCGGCTGAGTCGCGCAGCAGGTCGACGACCCCGCGCCGGAGCAGCTCGGCGTCATCGACCAGGTAGACGCGGGTGGTCTCCCCGATCATGTCTCGGAGCGTAGTCGGTTCGGGTCCTTCGGCGTACAAGTTCTGGGACGTTCGACTCGATGTCGTGGTCGTCGTTCGGGCCAATGTCCGATATGGCACGGGAATGTCCCGTCGCGGTCAGCCACGCGGTGCATCGGCGGGGCGACGCCGGCGGGCGAAAGGCGGTTGAATTCCGGGGACGCGCCGCGTCGCGTCACTCCTCCACTTCGAGAGGCTTGTGTACCCATGCGCACGCTGCGCCTTGTCCCCGCCGCCGTCCTTGCCGTCGTGCTCGCCGGCCTCGCCGCGCCCGACACCTCGGCGTTCGCCCGCCCCGCTTCCCGTCGTCCCGCCGCGTCGCTCCGCGACGAGGTCACCCGCTACCGCCCGACCGGCCGGCTCCAGGTCAAGTTCAAGGACGGCGTCTCGACGACCGCCCAGAACGCCGCGCTGGCGCGGGTCGTCGCGCGCGGCCTGCGGGTCCACGTCGACCGCCGGATCGCCGCGCTCAACGCCGCGGTCCTGTCGGTGAGCGACGCGCGCGCCGTGCAGTCGGTGCTGCGCGACGAGAGCACGGTGGCGTACGTCGAGCCGGAGTCGCGGTACAAGGCGTTCGCGACCGACCCGTTCACGCCGGAGGCCACCGAGATCGGCTCCGCGGCGACGCGGACGTCCGGGACGCCGGCCGACCTCGGCACCGGCACCGAGATCGCCGTCATCGACTCGCAGGTCGACGACGCGAACACCGACCTCGACGGCGTCGGCAAGGTGACGTTCGCGGGCGACTTCTCGACCGACGTACCGCCGAACCCGAGCGACCCGAACGACCCGACCGACTTCGCGTGCGTCCCGTCGACCTGCCCGCACGGCACCGCGGTCGCGGTCGCGGCAGCCGGCGAGGACGGCGACGGCGACCTGGCCGGCGTCGCGCCCGCCGCGGGGATCCGGTCGTACAACGTGTTCCGCCGGTTCGTGTACACGGACTTCGAGACCGTCGGCGCGAGCAGCGGTGACATCGCCGACGCGCTCACCGCGGTCGCGACGTACGCCACGACGCATCCGGCGCTGGTCGCAGTGAACATGAGCCTGGGCGGGCCGTTCGACAACCAGCTCGTCCGCGACGCCATCAAGAACGTCCACGACACCGCACCGC
>CBQZLL010000363.1:0-1850 GCA_967749945.1 uncultured Frankiaceae bacterium | reverse complement strand
GCGGCCCGGAGATCCGGCCGAGGTAGCGCCGCCGTACGCCCGCCGGGCAGGTGCAGTCGCGGTCCTTCCTGCCCGCGGACGAGCACGGGCACGGGTTGGCCGCGAGCACGAGCATGAACCTCGCCGGATACCGGGCAACGCCGCCCGATCGGGCGATGACGATGCTCCCCGACTCCAGCGGTTGCCGCAGCGCATCGAGGTGCCCGGTCGCGAACTCCGGCGCCTCGTCGACGAACAGCACCCCGCGATGGGCTAGCGACACTTCGCCGGGTCGCGCGATCCCCGACCCGCCACCGACCAGCGCGGGCAACGTCGCGCTGTGGTGCGGCGCCCGGAACGGCGGCACGGTGATGAGCGGCGCGTCCGCCGGCAACGTCCCCGCCACCGAGTGGATCGCCGACACTTCGAGCGCGGCATCGCCGGAGAGTCGCGGCAGGATCGTCGGCAAGCGCTCCGCGAGCATGGTCTTGCCCGCGCCCGGTGGGCCCAGGAAGAAGACGTGGTGCGACCCCGCCGCCGCGATCTCCAGACACCGCCGCGCGTGTGCCTGCCCCGCGACGTCGGCGAGGTCGACCTCCGTGATGTCGGGCGGCCGCGCCGGCGGTGCTACGCCGTCCGCCCGCACGACCGACGCCTCCGCGCCGGTCAGGTACGCCAGCAGCGCCCCGAGGTCAGCGACGCCCACGACGTCCAGCTCGGGCACCAGCGACGCTTCCGCGACGTTGGCTGCCGGTACGACGAGCCGCTTGACGCCCGCCCGCGACGCCGCGAAAGCCGCCGGCAGCACCCCCGTCACCGGCCGCACCCGGCCGTCGAGGCTGAGCTCGCCGATCAGCACCAGCCCTTCGACGGCACCCGACGACACCGCCTCGCTCGCGACGAGCACCGCGACCGCCATGGCGAGGTCGAACCCGCTCCCGCGTTTGGGCAGGGCGGCGGGCGACAGCGCCAGGGTGATCCGCCGTTGTGGCCAGGGACGGCCGGAGTTCACGACCGCCGCGCGGACCCGGTCGCGCGCCTCGTGCATCGTCGCGTCGGGCAGCCCGATGAGGACGAACGCCGGGATCCCCGCCGCGAGGTCGGCCTCGACCTCGACCAGGTGCCCGTCGAGCCCCACCAACCCGATCGACAGCGCCCGCCCGAGCGCCATCAGAACGCCGCCTCGATCCACTCCACGACAGCCGGCCCCGACGCCGGACGGAGCACCGACAGCACGTCGAACCGCACCGCCGCGCCGACCAGGTCGTGCGCCGCGAGCCAGTCCTGGGCGACGAGCCGGATCCGCTCGGCCTTCGCTGCCGTGACAGCGAGCGCGGGCACCCCGAACGACCCCGACCGCCGGCACTTCACCTCGGCGAAGACGACGACGCCGCCCCGGACGGCGACGACGTCGATCTCACCCGCGCGCGACCGCCAGTTGCGGTCGAGCACCGCATACCCGGCGTCCTCGAGCCGGCGTCCGGCGACCCGCTCGCCGTACGCCCCGACCGCCTCCTTGGCTCCCACGAGACGCAAAACTAGGGACGGCGCAAGACCTCACGGAAGGTCGGAACAGGATCTGTGGACGACGAAAATCTGGGGACAACCCACGCCGTCAGCCCAGGAACCCCCACAGCACCAACCCGCCCACGAGCACGATGCCGAGCACGAGGATCGCGATGTCGACCGTCGCGGGTCCCCGGTAGCGACGGGTCGCGTTAAAGCCCATCGACCTTTTCGAGCTCCTCGACGTTGACGTCCTTGAACGTCACGACGCGCACGTTCTTCACGAACCGGGCAGGGCGGTACATATCCCACACCCACGCGTCCTGCATGGTGATCTCGAAGAACACCTCGCCGTCGGCGTTGCG
>CBQZLL010000362.1:0-1871 GCA_967749945.1 uncultured Frankiaceae bacterium | reverse complement strand
GACTCGCGCGCGCACGTCGACGCGATCGTCGTGCTCGGCGCCTCGCAGTTCGACGGGCGGCCGTCCTCGATCTTCCGGGCGCGCCTCGACCACGCGAAGACGCTGTACGACGCGCACGTCGCCGACGTCGTCGTCACCGTCGGCGGCAACCGGCACGGCGACCGGTTCACCGAGGCGGGCACGGGCGCGGCGTACCTGCGCGAGCAGGGCGTACCGTCCGACGCGCTCGCGCCCGTCGCGGTCGGCAGCGACACGCTGACCAGCCTGCAGGCGGTCGCGCGGCTGGCGCGCGACCGGTCGTGGGACCGGGTCGTGCTCGTGACCGACCCTTGGCACTCGTTCCGCGCCCGGGCGATGGCACGCGAGGTTGGGCTGCACGCGAAGACCTCGCCGGCCCGCACCGGGCCGGTCGTGCACGGCCGCGGCCGCGAGCTCCGTTACATCGCGCGAGAGACGGTCGCGTACCTCTACTACAAGGTGTTCAGGACCTCCTTCGGGCGCGGACCGAGTGCGGTCTAGGGTCCGCGACCGCGTCGCCGTCGCCGTGCTGCTGGCCGAGGCGGGCGTGCTGCTCACGCTCGTCGCACGGATGATCGCGCGACCGCTCTGGTACAACGAGCAGTGGCGAGCCTGGCACCTCTCGCTCGGCGAGACGCTGTACCACCCGCGCTCCGACACCAACTCGCCGATCGCGGCCGGGTTCGCGGCGCTGACCAAGGCGTCGGTCGCGGTGTTCGGCAACACCGAGGTCGCGTTGCGGCTGCCCGAGATCGTCGCTCTCCCGGCCCTCGCGGTTCTCACGTACGTTCTCGCCCGCCGCTGGCTCGGCGCCGTCGCGTCGCTGCTCACCGTCGCGCTGCTGCTCGTCAACCGGATGGTGCTGACGTTCTCGGCCGAGCTGGCGCCGTACACCGTCGAGGCGGCGTGCACCGTCGCCGTGCTGCTCTGCTGGCTCGCCGATCCGCGCCGCGCTCTCCGCTACGCCGCCATGGCCGGGCTCGCGGTCGTCGCGACGCCCGTCGTGTTCGTCCTCGCGCCGCTGCTCGCGACCGACCTGGTCCGTGCGGTCCGGACCCGCGCCTGGTCATCGCTCTCCGCGCCGGTCGCGGCCGGCGCCGTCGCGCTGCTGCACCTCGGGCTGTACGTCGGGCGCGAGGCCGGGCAGGCGCACTCGGCGTACTGGCGCGACTTCTTCGTGCCGCACTCGGCCGGGGCGGTGACGTTCGTCGGGCGACAGGTCGCGGGCTACGTCCCGCGCGCGCTGACCGGTGGCACCGCGCACTTCCCGAACGTGCCCGACGGCGAGATCGCGCTCGCGTCCCCCTTGCGCGCGGTCCTCGTCGTCCTCGTCACCGGCGCGCTCGTCGCCGGGCTCGTCACGACAGTGCGCGACCGCGGGCTGCGGCCGTTGCCGCTTGCGCTGCTCGGCGCGCTCGCGGGGGAGCTCGTCGCGTCGGCGGCGTCGGCGTGGCCGTTCGGGTGGACGCGGGTCAACACGTTCCTGCTGCCGCTGGCCTACGTCCTCTCGGCGGTCGGCGTCGCCCGCGCGGGCGCGGTGCTACGGCGCGGCCGCGCCTACCCCGGGTTCGTCGTCGCCGGCCTGGCGGCGTTCGGGCTGGTTGCGTTCGTCGGCGCCCGCCAGGTCGCGACCGTGCGCCGGGAGGGGGAGCGGCCCGCGTTCGGAACCACCATGCGGGCGTTCGTCGAGACCGCGCGCGCACGCGCGACCGACGGCGACGTCGTCGTGCTCGTGCACCCGATGGCCGCGAAGGGGTGGGCTTACTACATGGGGTTTCGCGCGGACCACTCGGGGGTCCGGATCCCTCCCGAACGCACCCTCGTGCTCGCGGCGACCGGCGCCGACGCGGACC
>CBQZLL010000361.1:0-1886 GCA_967749945.1 uncultured Frankiaceae bacterium | reverse complement strand
CGTAGCCACGCCTCCTGCACCGCGTCGTCCGCGTCGCTCGCCGAGCCGAGCATCCGGTACGCGACGGCGCGCAGGTGCGTGCGGTTCTGCTCGAACCGTTCGGCGAGGAACTCGGTCTGGTCCACGGTCACATCCTCTGCTTGCGTTCCGTCATGGCGATGACGAACGCCGACCCGCCGACGTGACGAGGAGCGCGATGGACACGGTCAAGGGAACGTACAAGAACACCGCCTGGAACGACGTGCCGTACGTCGAGACCGGACCACGGCTGTCGATCGCCGAGAAGGAGGCCGCGTACGACGGCGGCCTCCAGGGCCAGGGCGTGCTGCGCTACAGCGTCGTGCAGCTGCCCGACGGGACGAGCCAGTTCACCGGGCACCAGCACATCGCCGGGCGGCTCGGCGACCGAGCAGGCGCGTTCGTCGTCGAGGAGAACGGCACCGGCACGCGCGACGGCGCCCGCGCGACCTGGCGGATCGTGCCCGGCTCGGGGTCCGGCGACCTCGACGGCGTGACCGGCGAGGGCTCGTGGACCTGGGAGATGGGCAAGGAGAACGTCGACTACACGCTCTCGTACGGGCTGTTGGCGCTCCGTTCGGCCCGCGGCGCTGCGCGGCCCACGCCGACGTCGCTGTCGTCGCGTAGTCGTAGAGCGACCCGCCGACGCACCGCTGGTCGCGTGCCGCGCGGGTGAACCCGTCGAGGTCGGCGACCGTCGTCTTGTCGCCGATGCCGCCGACGACGTGCACGACCGCCGAGGACCGGGCCAGGTGCGCGCGGACGCGGCGGACGTTCTCGTACGTGTACGTATACGCGTCGCGCCAGCCGGAGCCGGCCGTGCGGTTGGTCCAGTACGACATCGGCGACCACACGTCGTAGTACGGGCTGATCGACGACCACGGGAACCGCGGCCAGTAGTCCGGCGAGATGACGTCGGTCACCACCGGCGGCAGCACGATCGCCTGCAACGTCACGGCCGGCGCCGTGTTACGCAGCCGGGCGGACAGCGCGACGAGTCGCCGGTTGCGCAGGTCGACGTCCGCCAGCGCGCGCGACTCGACGTCGACGCCGATCGCGTCGAACGCCTGGCCGTGCGACCGGAACCCGACCATCGCGTGCAGCCGCGTCCAGTCGGCGTCCGGGTTGGTGAACGTCGGCAGGTACCACCCGACGACGCGCAGGTGGTGGGCGTGTGCGGCTTCGAGCCAGGCGCCGAGCCGGTCCGGCGAGAGCAGCGGACCCGGCACGTTCGGGTGGTCCTTGGCGGCCTGGAGGTACAGCGTCCGGACGCCCTGCGCGGCCATCTCCGCGACCGCTGACGGCGAGAGCGTGCCGCCGAGCTCGGCCGCGTAGTCGTATCCGTCGACCCAGGTCCCGAGCCCGTGGAATGCGGCGAGGCTGCGGGCCGGTACCGGACTCGGCGTCGGTGTCCGCGACGGGGTCGGCGACGGCCGGACGGTGCGCATTGCCGACGGTCGACGGGACGGCACCGGCGACGTCCGGGGCGGGCTCGGACTCGCCGTACGGCTCGGGCTCGCGGACGTCGTCACCGGCGCCGGCGTCGTGGGGCGCGCGACCGGCCGGCTGTCGCGGGCGCACGACGCAAGCAACGCGAGCGCGGCCGCGCTCGCGAGTACTCCAGGCCGCCGTCGCCACATGGTCCGATCGTCGCCGACGCGCGGCGACAGCGTGGGGTCATCGCCGAAGTACGCATGTGTCGCCGCGGTGACTGCCGCGTTTGGGCCGACTAAGCGGTCGGTCGACCGACGCAGGATCGGGCCGCCCGGCGGCGAACGATGTGCGCGTCCGCCCCGTCCCCCCGAACGGAGTCCCATGAAGCGCACCCTCACCCTGCGGCGCGAGGTCCTCGTCGAGCTCACCACCGG
>CBQZLL010000360.1:0-1895 GCA_967749945.1 uncultured Frankiaceae bacterium | reverse complement strand
CGCCGGTCACCTGCCCGGCGCGGTCTTCGTCGACCTCGACCGCGACCTCGCCGCGCCGCCCGGTGCGGGCGGGCGCCACCCGCTCCCCGACCCGGTGACGTTCCAGGCCGCGATGCGGCGGCTCGGCGTCCGCGACGGCCACCCCGTCGTCGTCTACGACGACGCCGACGCGACGTCGGCCGCGCGGGCCTGGTGGCTGCTGCGCTACCACGGACACGCGTCGGTCCGCGTCCTCGACGGCGGGCTGCGCGCGTGGGTGTCCGCGGGCCGGCCCGTCGTCACCGACGTGCCGTCCGTCACGCCAGGGAACTTCACCGCGCGGCCGGGCGCGTTGCCCGTCCTCGACGCGGCGGGTGCCACCGACGTCGCCGCATCCGGCGTGCTACTCGATGCGCGCGCCGAGGAGCGGTACCGCGGCGAGGTCGAGCCGATCGACCCGGTCGCCGGCCACATTCCCGGCGCGGTCAGCGCGCCCACGTCGGGCAACGTCGACGATGACGGTCGGCTGCTCCCTTCCGGCGTCCTCCGCGCGCGGTTCGCCGCCCTCGGGGCGGACGGCTCGCGCCCGGTCGGCACGTACTGCGGGTCCGGTGTGACGGCCGCGCAGGAGGTGCTCGCGCTCGACGTCGCGGGCGTCTCCGCCGCGCTCTATGCCGGGTCGTGGAGCGAGTGGATCGCTCGAGGCGGACCGGTCGAGAGGACCCCGCGCTCGACCAGGTGACGAGCGTCGCGACGACGGCGTCGTCCGCGAAGTCGTTGCGCGCCAGCGCCGCCTGCGGCCGGACTACGCTCAGGCAATGCCGAAGCGACCGAAGATCCGCCTCTCGCAGAACGCCGACGCCGACGCGCTGCTCTCCCGCGACCCGCTCGCGCTGCTCGTCGGGATGGTGCTCGACCAGCAGATCCCGTTAGAGCACGCGTTCTCGTCGCCGTACGTCCTGACCCGGCGCCTCGGGCACGAACTCGACGCGCGCGAGATCGCCAGCTACGAACCCGACAAGCTCGCGCTGCTGTTCTCGACGCCGCCCGCGTTGCACCGCTTCCCCGGGTCGATGGCGGGGCGCGTCCAGGCGATGTGCCAAGCGCTCGTCGACCAGTACGGCGGTGACGCCGCGAAGGTCTGGGACGCCAGCGACGCGACCGAGCTCTACCAACGGATCAAGGCGTTGCCGGGCTTCGGCGAGCAGAAGGCGAAGATCTTCGTCGCGTTGCTCGGCAAGCAGCTCGGCGTCAAGCCCTCGGGCTGGCGCGAGATCAGCGAGCCGTATGGCGCCGAGGGCTCACGCAAGTCGGTCGCCGACATCACCGATGCCGCGAGCCTCGCCGAGGTGCGTTCGTACAAACAGCAGATGAAGGCGGCCGCGAAGGCCGCGCGGTGATGCCCGGGTGGTGATCCCGGTCCACGACGAGAACCCGGTCCACCGGGTGCCCGTCGTGACCTACCTCCTCGTCCTCGTCAACGTCGTCGTGTTCCTCGTCGAACCCATCGCGTTCGGCTCGCTCGGCGGTGACGTCCGCGTCCGGCAGGCGTGCCGCCAGGAGGCGTTCTTCCTGCACTGGGGCGCGGTCCCGCGCGAGCTGACGCACAACGAGCAGCTCGACGTCACCGTTCTCGGGCCGGCGGGCACCGAGGGCTGCGTCGTCGGCCCGCCGGACTACCGCAAGTCGCCGGTGGTGTCTGCGGTCACCGCGCTGTTCCTGCACGGCGGGTGGCTGCACCTGCTCGGCAACATGCTGTTCCTGCTCGTCTTCGGCAACAACGTCGAGGACCGCCTCGGGCGACTGCGCTTCCTGCTCTGGTACCTCGCGTGGGGCGTCGTCGCGACGTACGCGTTCGCGCTGACCGTGCCCGGGTCGACGACCGTCGTCGTCGGTGCCTCGGGCGCGATCGCGGG
>CBQZLL010000359.1:0-1897 GCA_967749945.1 uncultured Frankiaceae bacterium | reverse complement strand
CTGGAGAGCACCGACCCAGGTGTCGGTGCTCTCGTTGTCGCAGAGTGTGTGGTTCGCGTACGCGGGCGCCGACGCGAACGGCAGGGCGAGGGTCGCCGCGAGGGTCGCCGCGGCGAGCAGCTTCGTCATCTGGGGTCTCCTTCGGTGGGGTGGCCCGTGCACCCCGTATCCGAAGCAGGGCCGGAAATCGTTGCGCTTACCCGAGTGGGCGGACGAGGGCGAGCTGCCGCGACTGCGCGACGAGGCGTCCGGACGGCGACCAGACCTCGCCGTCCTCCTCGACGAACCCGTCGACCGCGACCGTCGAACGGAACGACGCCAGGCACCACCCGTCGTCGGGCTCGGCGTCCGCGGGGGAGCGGAAGTGCACGGTGAGGTCGATCGTCGTCGCGCTCACCGGGACCGCCGACTTCGGGAACACGGCGGGCGCGAGCGCGTCGGCGACGGTCGCGAGCAGCACCGGGTCGACGGGCCGCGGCTCGCGCAGCCGCAGCCACGCGCCGACCTCGGCCTTCTCCTCGCCCGCGAACATCGCCTCCGTCGTCACCGGCCGGTACTCGAAGCGGCGCGCGATCGGCGGCAGCAGTCCCTCGGGCCAGGCCGACGGCGGCGCCTCCTCCGGCGACGGTACGACCGGCACGACCGCGTCGTGGAAGTCGAGCGACGGCCGTGGCTTGGAGAACGCCGCCGTCGCGAGTGCCATCTCCTCGCCGCCCTGGCACAGCCGCGCGGTCAGCGTCGCGAGCGACCGGCCGGCGCGTACGACGCGCGCGTCGATCTCGACCGGACCTTCGGTCGGCGGGCGCAGGTAGTGGACGGTGAGCGACCGCGCGGCGCGCGTCGGGTCGCCGACGCGTTCGGTCAACGCGCGGAGCAGGACGGACGCGAGGTAGCCGCCGTTGGCGCCCGCGAAGACCCACCAGTCGGTCGACAGGTTCGCGGTGAACGTGTCCTCGCCGGTACGCGCGACGGCCGTACCGCGGTCGAACTCGGTGTCTGCCACGCCGCAAGTATCCCAAGGGGCAAGATACGGGCATGACCGACGTCGTCGAGCTCTGCCGCGACCTGATCCGCATCGACACGTCCAACCCCGGACGGGCCGAACGCCCCGCTGCCGAGTACGTCGCCACGGCACTCTCCGACGCGGGCTACGAGTGCACCGTCGTCGAGTCCGACCCGGGCCGCACGTCGGTCGTGACGCGGCTCGCGGGCTCCGACAGCGGCCGGGGCGCGCTGCTCGTGCACGGCCATCTGGACGTCGTTCCGGCGGCCCGCGAGGACTGGAAGGTCGACCCGTTCGCGGGCGAGGTCGAGGACGGCTGCCTCTGGGGTCGCGGCGCCGTCGACATGAAGGACATGGTCGCCATGACCCTCGGCACGGCGATCGACTTCAAGCGCTCCGGCATCGTCCCGCCGCGCGACCTGATCTTCTGCTTCCTCGCCGACGAGGAGGCCGGCGGGCTGTACGGCTCGCGGTGGATCGTCGAGACGCACCCCGAGCTCTTCGAGGGTGCCACCGAGGCGATCAGCGAGGTGGGCGGGTTCTCGTTGCAGGTCACCGACGACCTCCGCCTGTACCTCATCGAGACGGCGCAGAAGGGCATGCGCTGGATGCGGATCACGGCCCGCGGCCGGGCCGGGCACGGCAGCATGATCAACGACGACAACGCGGTGACGACGCTCTGCGACGCGGTCGCGCGGCTCGGCCAGGCGCGGTTCCCGGTCCACGTCACGCCGACGGTGCGCCGGTTCCTCGACGAGGTGAGCGACGTGCTCGGCGTCGAGCTCGACCCCGACGACCTCGACGCGACCGTTGCGAAGCTCGGCCCGCTCGCGCGGGTGATCGGCGCGACGCTGCGCAACACCGCCAACCCGACGATGCTCGACGCCGGCTACA
>CBQZLL010000358.1:0-1922 GCA_967749945.1 uncultured Frankiaceae bacterium | reverse complement strand
GCGCCTGGTAGATCGGCACGGTGCCGATCGGCACCGGCGAGTTGCGCAGGATCCATTCACGGGTCTCGTGGATGTTCTTGCCGGTGGAGAGGTCCATCACGGTGTCGGCGCCCCAGCGGGTCGCCCACGTCATCTTCTCGACCTCCTCCTCGATCGAGGAAGCGACGGCGCTGTTGCCGATGTTCGCGTTGATCTTGACGAGGAAACCGCGGCCGATCGCCATCGGCTCCGACTCGGGGTGGTTCACGTTCGCGGGGATGATCGCGCGGCCAGCAGCGACCTCGGCCCGGACGTACTCGGGCGCGACTCCCTCGCGGATCGCGACGAACTCCATCTCAGGGGTGACGACCCCGCGCCGGGCGTACCCGAGCTGCGTGACCGGCGCACTCGTCGCGCGCAGCGGCCTCGTCGCCGTCGCGTCCGGTAGTCCCGCGGGGATACGCCCGTCGTACGCCTCGACGTCGCCGCGCGCGGCGATCCATCCGGCGCGCAGCGGCGGCAGGCCGCGGCGGACGTCGGTCGCGACGTCGGGGTCGGTGTAGGGGCCGCTCGTGTCGTACAGCACGACGGCGTCGCCGGTGGTCAGGCGGACCTCGCGCATCGGCACCTTGATGTCGGGGCGGCTCCCGGTCAGGTACGTCTTGGCGGACGGCATGACGTTCGCTCCCTACGCCGGCATGACCCGGACAGGTTCGAGCGGTCGGCGGCCCCGTAGCCGCCCTCTCAGCCCGGTCGGTCCGGACTCCCGCGCCAGGGGCCCAGCGTACGTCAGTCGACCACGAGCCCGGCAGGGACGACCGTGACGGGGAACGGCACCGCTGCTTCGTACGGCTCGTCGCCGGTCACGTCGGCGACCTCGACGAACGCGCCGTCGCGCAGGTCCCAGGCCCGCAGCCGCACGATGAGCGGGTCGACCACCCAGTACGCCGCCGCCCCGAACTCCTCGTACCGCGCGCGCTTCGTGTGCAGGTCGAATGCCCGCGTGCTCGGCGACAGCACCTCGACCGCGAGCAGCGGCGGCACCGGCAGTCCGTCGTGCGTGAAGTCGGTCCGCGTCGCGACCAGGACGTCGGGTTGGAGCTCGGTGTCGTCGGAGATCTCGACCGCGACCGGACCCGTCAGCACCAGGAAGCCCGGTGGCGCGGCGTGCCGCAGCAACTCGTAGACCTCGCCCACCGTGATCTGGTGGGGGATCGACGGGCTGGGCGTCACGAGCATCGACCCGTCGACGAGCTCGTAGCGGCGGCCGTCATCGGGCGTCGACTCCAGGTCGGCACGCGTGAACGGCCGACCCTCCCGACGCAGTTCCATCACAGCGGTCATCGTGCACCTCGGCTCGGGGGGACGTCACGCCGCCACGGTGCCAGACCCGGCAGGAGGCGCGCTCGCGCCGTCCACAGGCCTGTTCAGAACTGCACGGGAGTCCCGAACAACCCCTCGGGCGAGCCCCGACCGGAGACGAGCCGGGCGAACTCGACGGCGTCGCACTCCAGGTCCGGGCCGTCGCCGGCGGCGTACGTCCCGCCCGCCGGCCCGGTCAGCCGCAGCGTCACCGGCTGCCCGTGCCGCTCGGCCCACTCGCGCGCGACGTCGGCGACGATCCGTGCCTCGACCTCGTCGGTGACGACGTCGCGCCCGGTCGCCCGGCAGACGTCGACCCGGTGCATGAACGTGTCCCGCGTGTAGATGACGTCGAGCACCCAGCCCAGCGTCACCCGGCCCGACGCCCCGAACGTCGGCCGTATCGCCGAGCGCAGCAGCCCCGGCGTCCGCCCTCGCCGGTGCAGTGCGGACGGGAGCAGCATCCGCATGCGCAACGCGATCTCGGTCGCGGGGAGCACCGCGTGCTCGCGGACCTGGACGGCGTTGAGGCCGTCGTACGCGTCGATGCCGCGCTCCCGCGCCAGCCGCCGCCCGAGCCG
>CBQZLL010000357.1:0-1989 GCA_967749945.1 uncultured Frankiaceae bacterium | reverse complement strand
CCACCCACCTCCAGCCGCAATCCTCGATTGCAACCGGACCTTGAAACCACCGTGCGAAACCTCGCCAAGATCGCGAGATGTGGGCTGGCGAAGCACGCCGCGACGAGCCTTTCGCCGAGGCCTACGAGGTGCGCGCGGCCGGCCGGATGTGCCAGACGGTGCCGTCGCCGAGGTTCGTCACCCAGACGTCGGTGCCGTCGGACGCGACGACGGCTGGACCCTTCCCGACCGGCAGCGTCTCGACGACGCTGCCGGTCGTCGCGTCGATGCGGGTGAGGACGTTCCCGACGTCGTCGGGGACCCAGACCTCGGGCCGGGCGCCGGGCAACGCCGCGAGGTTCACCGGGTTGCTCCCTGCCGGGACGGTGCCCTGGATCGCGCCCGTCGTCGCGTCGAGGCGGGTGACGGTGTGGTCGTTCTGGTTCGCGACCCAGATCGAGCCGCCGGCCGCCGCGACGAACGCCGGGCGGTTGCCCGCCTTGACCCTCGTCTGCCGGCCGGTGCGCGGGTCGATGCGGAGGATCTCCGTGTCGCCGCTCGCGTCGTTGCCCACCCAGAGCGAGCCTGCCGCGTCGACGACGCCGCCCGCGTTGACGAACGGGGTCTTGATGGTCCGGACCACCTTGTTCGTCGCGGGGTCGACCTGCGACACCGAGTTGCCGTTGCGGTTGGTGACCCAGACCGCGCCGAACGCGACGAGCGGCTCGTACGACGCCTCGCCGACCGTGATCCGCGCGAGTACCTTGCCGGTCGTCGGGTCGACCCGGTCGAGCTTGCCCGACTGGGTCGCGACCCAGAGCGAGCCGTACCCGAACGTCAGCTCGCACGGCGCCGGATCGATGGGGAAGTCGCGGACGTACCGGTCGCCTTGGATGAGGAGGAGCCGGCCGCGTTCGGCGTCCGTGACCCAGACCGAGCCCTCGGTCGCGACGACACCGCACGGCTGCCCGCCGACGCTGATCTTGGCGAGGACCGCGCTGGCCTTGGGCCTGGGGGAGGACGAAGAACCGCAGGCGGTCAGCAGGCAGAGCGCGACGAGCGCGGTGCGGCGCATGGTCGGGACGCTAGAGCGACCACGTCTCGGCGGCGTCACGGTCCGGCGTCGGGGCGGGGCTGGTCGGCGAGAAACCGTTCCAGCTCGGCGCCGAGCTCGTCGCCCGTGGGCAACGGCCGGCCGTCGGCCATCAGTCCCGACCGGCCTGCGACGAACGCGTCGTACTGTTCCTCGAGCGCACGGACGACGGCCTGCACCTCCGACGACTCCGCGACCTGCTCGTCGATGAGCCGCCGTGTCTCCGCGGCCGCGACGGCGAGTGCATCGCTCGCCAGCGTCAGCCCGGAGACCTTCGCGACTGCCTGGACGAGCGCGGCGGCGGCCTCCGGGTACGCGGCGTTCGCGACGTAGTGCGGGACGTGGACAGCGAACCCGACGGCGTCGATGCCCGCCTGCCCGAGGCGGTACTCGACGAGGTGACCGGCTGCGCCGGGCACCTGCACCGTCGCGACCCACGGGTCGAAGCCGGCGACGAGGTCGCGACGGCTGCCGTGCGCGATGACGCCCGCCGCGCGGGTATGCGGGACCGCCATGGGGATCGCGTTGAGACCGACGGTGAGCCGGATGTCGAGCTCCGCGACGAGGAGGCGGACGGCCTCGGTGAAGCGCTCCCACTGCACGTCCGGCTCGGGGCCGGACAGGACGAGGTACGGCGTGCCGTGCAGGTCGGCGAGCGCGTCGACGGTGAGCGACGGCGCGTCGTACGACTCCCAGTGGTCCTCGACGAACAGCATCGGCGGCCGCCGAGCCCGGTAGTCGTGCAGCTGGTCGACGTCGAACGTCGCGACCGTCCGCGGCTCGCCGGACGCGAGCAGGTGCTCGGTCGCGAGCCGTCGCGCGCCGCCCGCGTCGACGAACCCGTCGAGCGCGATCACCATGACCGGCCGCCCGAGGTCGCCACGGTCAGCGGCCACCTCGAACAGATCGCGGGGGTC
>CBQZLL010000356.1:0-2073 GCA_967749945.1 uncultured Frankiaceae bacterium | reverse complement strand
CCGGGACAGGCGCAGCACCGTGCGGTCGTCCTCGTTCTGCACGTACACGCCGCCGTCGCCCGACGCGACGACCGCGGAAGGACCGGAGGTCGCGCCGTCGTCGAACCCGGGGACACCGCCGTCGCTGCGCTGGTACAGCAGCGCTTGCGGGATCGTGCAGTCCTTGACGATCTTGCCGGTCATGTCGACCTCGTACAGCGTGCCGCTGCCGTCGAACACCGCACGGAAGAGGTCGATCGCGGTGTCGAAGCTGTACGACGTGAACCGGTCGCCGCTGAACGTGTTGATCCTGTCCTTGAACAGCTTCGTCGTCGTCCCGTCGCGCGGGTCCAACCGGTACATGACGTTCTTGTCGTCGAGGGCGTAGAGCAGGTGCCGCAACGAGTCGTAGGTCAGTCCGCGTACCGGGTTCGGCAGGTCGACCTCGAGGTCGGGCTGTCTTGACCCGGTCTTCGCGTCGACCGCGTGGATGACGCCCTCGTTGTCGGCGTAGTAGAGCAGCTGGCCGTCGAACGCGATCGTCGCCGAATCGCCGCCGTCGTCGTTCGGCAGCTCGATCTCGGCGAGCTCGTCCATCGCGTGGTGGGGGAGCCGCGGCGCGAGGCCGAAGCCCGAGCCGTCGCCACCCTCGTCGATCCAGCCCCAGTCGGAACCGTCGCCGCGGTAGCGGTACGCGCGGGCGTTGCCGGCACAGGTGACGAGGAAGGTCGACGGCGCGGACGCGTCGGCGGTGAGCCCGCGCGGGTCGCAGCCCGGTGGCAGGCCGTCGTTCGCCGGGTTGGCGGTCACGCCGTGGTCGGACGACCGGGCGATGCCGTTGGTCGTCACGAGCATGAACGCCGCGGGGTGCCCGGTCTCGAACACCAGCTCGCTGACGTCGAGGTTGCCGAGCCGCGTCGTCCAGGTGTCGCCGCCGTCGACGCTGCGGCGGATGCCCCCGTTGGCCGCCACGGCGAGGACGACGGTGCCGCCGCCTTCGAGCGTCGCGGTGTCGACGTCGAGCGCGACCGCGGTGTCCTTCGACACGAACGTCTGCCCGCGGTTGTCCGAGAACCACACGCCCGCCGAGCCGCTGTCGGCCCAGACGAGGTTCGGGTCGTCGTCGTCGACGGCGACGTGCGCTGCGCTGAACGCCGCCGAGGCCGCGAGCGGGGTGAACGACGAGCCGAAGTCCGTGGACACCCAGACCGACGTCCCGACCGTCGGCAGCGGTGGCACGGCGGGCGGCAACGTGCCGCCGGGTACCAGGCCGCCCTGGCGGCCGGTGACGTAGACGCGGGCGCGTTCGGTCGGGTCGGACTGGACGCCGAGGACGGTGACGCCGTCGAGACCGGTCGCGGTCGCGAACGTCTGGCCCGCGTCGGAGCTGACCAGGAGCCCGCCGCCGGTACGGACGAGCGCGACCCGGCCCTGCGCGAGCGACGCCATGACCGGGCGGACCACCTCGCCCTCGACCGAGCGCGGGGCCGACCAGTGCAGGCCGCCGTCGGACGTACGGAAGACGTGGCTGTGCGCGTCGGTCGCGACCATGACGCACGGGTCGTCGTCTGCCTGGGCTACCGAAACCGGGTCGGGCGTCGTCGGGATCGGCACCGCCGACCACTCGTTGCGCAGCTCCACCTCGTTCGTGCAGGACGACCCCGCCACGGTCGGGACGACCGGGGCTCCGGCGACGGCTGCGACGACCAGCCAGGCCGTCGCGCGAGCTCGCATCGGGCTACTCCGCGGTCGCGCGGGCGCGCCGCCGCGCCGTGGCCTTGGGTGCGGTCCGGGCCTCGACGACCCGAGCGAGGTACGGCACGAGTGCCGGGCCCTCGACGGTCTCGTTCGCGACGAGGGCGTTGGCCAGTTCGGCGACGACCTCGCGGTGGGCGAGGACGACCTCGCGCGCGCGTTCCTCGGCCGCCTCGATGAGTCCGCGGATCTCGAGGTCGAGCTGCGTCAGCGTCGCGGGCGCGATCATCTGCATCGCGGTCATGTCGCGGCCGAGGAACACCTCGGAGTCCTTCGCGACGACCCGGACCGGGCCGATGCCGTCGGTCATGCCGTAGCGGCCGGCCATCTCGCGGGCGA
>CBQZLL010000355.1:0-2086 GCA_967749945.1 uncultured Frankiaceae bacterium | reverse complement strand
CTCGTGGGCGGCGTAGCCCTTGACCGTCTCGACCAGGTTAGGGATGAGGTCGTAGCGACGGCGGAGCTGCACGTCGATCTGCGCCCACGCCTCGTCCACGCGGTTACGGAGGCGGACGAGCTTGTTGTAGAGCAGGACGAACACCAGCACGAGTACGGCGAGCACGATCAGCAGCGGTACCACGACGGCCTCCCCGGGTGTGGTTGCCTGGGGGCATCGTGTCACGCATCGAGTCGTACGGCCTGGGTGAACCGGTCACCGTCTTCGCGGGCGGGCTGGGCGCGAGCATCCCCGAGACGCGTGTGCTCGCGTCGGGCGTTCGCGGGACGCGGGTGTTCTTCGACTTCCGCGGGCACGGCGCGGCCGGTGACCCGGTCGACGACGACTGGTCGTACGCCGCGCTGACCGCCGACCTGCGGGCCGCCGCCGACGTGTCGGGCGCGACGCGGGCGGTCGGCGTGTCGATGGGCGCGGCGGCGTTGCTCGGCGTGCTCGCCGAGACGCCCGGCCGGTTCGCCCGCAATGTCTTCTACCTCCCCGCGATCCTCGACACGCCACGCGGCGCGGTGCCCGAGCGCGACGTCGCCGGGCTCTCGCCGGACGCCGTACGCGGGTTGCTGCGCGCGCTCGCCGAGACCACGCCGATCTCCTCGCGTGCGGTGCTCTCGCGGGTGGTCGCGCCGTGCCTCGTGATCGGCCACGAGGGCGACGAGACGCATCCGGCGGCGATCGCGCGTGACCTCGCGGCCGCGTTGCCGGACGCGCGGGTGTCCGTCTTCCCCGACGACGACGTCGCGTCGTACCGGGACGAGCTGCGCCGGATCGTCGGGACGTTCCTCGAGGGATAACCGGCTGGCGCGCACGACACCGCGGGCCCACAGTCGTCGTCATGCTCGCCGCGTTCTGGACCGGGACCGCGCTCGGCTTCGTCGTCGCCGCGCAGATCGGACCGATCTGGCTGCTCTGCGCGCGGACCACGTTGCGCGTCGGGTTCGCGAGCGGCTTCGGCATCGGGCTGGGCGCGGCGACCGTCGACCTCCTGTACGCCGCGCTCGGCGCCGCCGGCGTCGCGCCGCTGCTCACGGTCGACGCGCTGCGGATCGCGCTCGGCCTGGTCGGCGCGGGCGTGCTCGTCCTGCTCGGCGCGCGGACGTTGCGCACGGCGTGGCGGGTACGACTCGGCGCGGAGACCGCGGACGAGACGCTGACGCCGCGCGCGGCGTTGCGGACCGGGCTCGTCGCGACCGCGTCGAACCCGATGACGATCGCGTCGTGGGCGGCGGTGTTCGGCGCGGCCTCGGCCGGGCACGCGACGCGCGGCACGGCGGGAGCCGTCGGGCTCGTCCTCGGTGTCGGCGCGGGCAGCCTCGCCTGGCACGCGGCGCTCGTCGCCGCGATGCGGCTGCTGCGGCGCCGGGTCGGCGACCGGACACTGCGCGCGGTCGACGGGGTCGCGGGAGGTGCCCTCGTGCTCGGTGGTGTCGGGCTCGGCGTCAACGCGCTGCGGCACGCCTGAACCCGTACGATTTCGCCCCATGAACCGTCGTCTCGCCGCAGTCCTGATCGTCGTCGCCCTCGTCGGCTGTACGAAGGACAAGACCCCGGCCATCGACGGCGTCGTGAAGTACCCGGGCCTGGCCCACACGCACGTCCTGGGCACCGTCAAGTACGACCAGACCCCGCCGGCGGGCGGGCCGCACAACCAGGTCTGGCTGCGCTGCGGCGTGTACAGCGGGCCGATCCCGAACGAGAACGCCGTCCACTCCATGGAGCACGGCGCCGTGTGGATCACGTACCGGCCGGACCTGCCGCGGGCCGACGTCGACGGCATCCACCGGCTCCAGGGGCTGAAGCCCGCGTACGTCCTCATCTCGCCGTACCCGGGCCTGCCGAACGCGGTCGTCGCGTCGGCGTGGGGCCTGCAGCTCCAGGTCGACGCTGCCGGCGACCCGCGGCTCGCGGCGTTCGTCAAGGCGTACGCCGGCGGCGGCCAGGGTGGCGAGCCCGGCACCCGGTGCGACAACGGCGCGACCCTCGACCAGATCGCCGCGATCAACGCGCGGGCGAGCGCGACCCCGTCCGCTAC
>CBQZLL010000354.1:0-2086 GCA_967749945.1 uncultured Frankiaceae bacterium | reverse complement strand
CTCACCGTCGTGGTGGTCGCGCTGCCGCCGGCGGTGCCGGTGGCGGCGAGCGCGTTCGCCGCGTCGTAGACGAAGACGCCGTACGACTCGACCGCCGCGCCGTTCGGGTCGGCGGCGGTCCACGAGACGACGACCGCGCCGTCGGCGCGGACGGCCGACGGCGAGCCGGGCGCACCGGGGAGGTCGGCCGGCGTGACCGGGCCCGCGGTGGCCTCGGCGCCGGTCCCGACGGCGTTCGTCGCGGCGACGCCGACCGTGTACGCGACCCCGTTCGTCAGACCGGTGACGGTCGCGCTCGTCGCGGCGGCACCGGGGTTCGTGGTCGCGGCGGTGCTGCCGTCGGGACGGCGGACGGTGACGGTGTAGCCGGTCAGTGCGGCGCCGTTCCCGCTCGGTGCGGTCCAGGTCGCGGTGAGCGACTGCGGGCCGTCGGACGCGACGAGGCTGCCGGGCGCGGCCGGCAGGCCGGCCGGCGTGACCGTCGCCGAGGTGGCCACCGGGCTGGTGCCGATCGCGTTCGTCGCGGTGATCGTGAAGTAGTAGCCGGTACCGTTCGTCAGCCCGCTCGTCGTGTGGCTCGTCGCCGTCGCGTCGGCCGACGCCGTCGCGACCAGGCTGCCGGCGGCGGTGTACGTCCGCACCGTGTAGCCGGTGATCGGGCGGCCGTTCGACGGCGGCGTGGCCCAGGTGAGGGCGGCCTGCCCGTCGCCACGGATCGCCGCGAGCGACCCGGGCGCGTCGGGCGGCGCGGCGTACGTGACCTGCAGCACCGGACGGCGTTCGGTCTGCGTGCTCTCCGTCGCGGCGACGGCCAGGTTGGCCGTGGTCGTCTCGTCGGTCAGCTCGAGCAGCAGGCCGTGGTTCGTCGACGGCGTCGTCCGCCAGTTGCCGACGAGCGCACCGAGCGACGTGCTCGCCCAGGAGACGACGGTGTTCGCGGTCGCGCCGGCGGTCGCGGTGGCGTAGACGGTCGTGCTCGGGTTGCCGCCCGTCCAGATGCCGCTGCCGTCGGGCGAGAGCCAGGTCGCCGACGTCGTCCACGCCGCGCCCGGCTCGTGCAGGGAGTACTCGCGGTTCGTGGCGGGGGTGGCGCCGGTGACGTACAGGTTCAGCGACGCGCTGTCGACGACGATCCCGGCGGGCAGCGACGAGACGTCGAAGTTCAGCAGGCCACGCCGCGCGTACGGCACGGGCAGCCCGTCGGGGGCGTACCCGACGCTCAACGTGTCGGCGCCGCAGAACGACGTCGTGAGGGTCGTCGTACCGCCGCGGATGTCGCAGTCGACCGTACCCGCGCCGCCGAACGTCATCGACGGGTCGAGCACGATGGGGAACGCCTTGCCGCGCAGCCAGTCCGCGTCGACGGACTCGGTGACGTCCCAGCCGTCGCCGGCCGCAGTCACGGTCAGGTGCGCGCTCGTCGCGGCCGGCTCTGTCTCGCCGGCGGCGAGGGCGACTGCGGGGAGCAGGCGCAACGGCTGGCCGTCGATCGCGGGCTTCGAGAAGACGTACCCGCCGTCGGCGTCGACCGCCGGCTCGCCCAGCGCGTGCTTCGGGTCGGCGAGGTGGAACGTGAACGTCCGGGGCGCGGTCGCGTCGCGCAGGACGAGCTCCTCTTTCACGCCCGCCGCCGTCACGGCGTACCGGAGGTCGGTCGCGCGGGCGACGCCGAGGTAGGTGACCGCCCCGTCGGTCAGGTGCGGCGCGCCGACGGCGAGGCCGGGCGCGGACAGCGTGACCGGGCCGCCGTCGAGCGCCACTTCGACGACCCGGTCCGCGTGGTGACCGAACCGGACCGGCCGGATCGCGCCCTCCGCCGCGAGGGGCATGGCCGCTTTGCCGGACTCGCGGACCGCCGGGTCGATGGGCACCCAGGTCGCGCCCCGGCGCCGGAACGCGGGTCCGGTGAACAGCGTCCTGGTGACCCGCCCGTGCCCGTCGAGGGCCCGCAAGACGTTTACCGCTCTTGGCTACGTCGTACCTGCGCCTCTGGCACGTGCGTTGCTCGCTCGTGCGGCGATTCGGGGAAGCATCGCGCACCCCGGGGGCCGAAACTACGCGACCTTCCCCGTCAACGCCCTGGAAG
>CBQZLL010000353.1:0-2089 GCA_967749945.1 uncultured Frankiaceae bacterium | reverse complement strand
GTCGCGGCGTACCTCGGGTACGGCCTGCTCGGCCTCCTGATGGCCGAGCTGTACCAGGAGATGGGCGTCCTCGCCGCTGTCCGGTTCCTCGCGCCGATGCTCGTCGCGCGCGCGGCGTTCGCGAACTACGCGCAGCTCCGCGCGACGTACGACTCCACGGTGCGCGCGCTCGTCCAGGCCGTGGAGACGAAGGACTACTACACCCGCGGTCACTCGGAACGCGTCTCACGGGTCAGCGAGATGATCGCCCGCGAGTGGGGGATGCGGGAGGACCGGGTCCAGGTCATCCGGATCGCCGGCATGCTCCACGACGTCGGCAAGCTCGGCGTGCCGACGAAGATCCTGCAGAAGCAGGGCAAGCTCAGCCAGCTCGAGTTCGAGGCGATCAAGCTCCACCCGCTGCGCGGCTACGAGATGCTCTGCGAGATCGACTTCCTCACCGAGGCGCTGACCGGCGTCTACCACCACCACGAACGCCTCGACGGCCGCGGCTACCCGATGGGCCTGCAGGACGACGAGATCCCCGAGTTCGCGCGGATCATCATGGTCGCCGACGCGTTCGACTCGATGACGTCGACCCGCTCGTACCGGCTCGCCAAGAGCGTCGAGGAGGCCGTCACCGAGCTGCGCCGCTGCGAGGTCATCCAGTTCGACCCGAAGGTCGTCGACTGCCTCGTCGCCGCCGTCGGGAAGCACGGCTGGCAGCCGCACGCGGAGCCGTTCCACGGCGAGAAGGTGACCAAGGAGGGCGAGTCCATCGACTCGCCGGTGCCGGTGATCTCGACCAAGCAGGGCCTCGTCGCGGTCCTGCCACCCGACGACGAGGAAGGGGAGCGCCGTGCCGAAGGCGAGTAACGGCGTCGCTGCCCGCCGGACCGTCGTCGCCGCCGGCTTCGGCGTCGGGCTCGCGGGCTTCGTGCTGGCGTTGCGCGACGGCGTACCGCAGCTTCGGGTCGCCGGGTCGTTCGCGGTGCTCGTCCTCGTCGGCGAACTGCTGCGGGTCAACCTCCCCGGCGACCGCGACTCGTCACCGATCGGCGGCGCGGCGGCACTCGCCTACTCGGTGCTCGTCGTCCTCTCCGGTGGCGTGCTCGCGACGCACGGTGTCGCGACCGTGATCGCGGTGGTCTTCACCGCGAGCGTGACGTCGGCGTTCATCCACGAGGCGTTGCAGCGCGACGCGCACACGACCGACCTGGCCCGCCGCATCCTCGCGGTGGCGGCTGCCGCGGCGACGTTCCGCCTGGTGCTTCTCCACTCGGGTGTTGCGGACGTCGTCGTCGGCCGCAACGGCGACCAGCCGCTGCTCGCGATGGCCCTTGCCGCGGCGGTCGGCGTCGGCGTGGACCTCGCGCTGTCCGCATGGGTCGACGCGACCCGCAAGCGCGCGCCGTTCTTCCCGATCCTGCGCAACGAGATGACGGCGCAGGCGCCGCTGTTCCTCGCCACCTCGGCGACCGGCATCCTGATGGCGCTCTCGGTGCGGGTCATGGGGCTCTGGGCGCTGCTCGTGTTCTGCGTGCCGCTGCTCGTCACGCAGTTCTCGTTCCGGCGGTTCGCGTCGATCTCGACGACGTACCGGCAGACGATCCGCGCGCTGTCGCGCGTCACCGAGGTCGGCGGCTACGTCGAGCCCGGTCACGCGCGGCGCGTCATGACGCTGTCCGTCGCGGTGGGGCGCGAGTTCGGTCTCACCGACGCGGACCTGCTCGACCTCGAGTACGCGGCGTTGATGCACGACATCGGCCAGCTCTCGCTCGCCGACCCGATCCCGCGCGGCTCGACGCTCACCGTCCCGCCGACCGAGCGGAAGCGCATCGCCGAGCTCGGCGCGGCCGTGATCCGGACGACCGGCACGCTCGACCGGGTCGCGCACATCGTCGAGGCGCAGGCGAGCCCGTACCGGAAGATGCGCGAGAACGCCGATGTCGACGTGCCGCTCGCGGCCCGCGTCGTCAAAGCATGCAGCGCGTACGACGACCTCGTGTCGGCGTCGCGGGAGACCCGCGGCACGCGCGCGTCGTGGGACGCGCTGGAACGGCTGCGGATGGGCATGGCGTTCGAGTACGACCCGCGCGTCGTCGAGGCG
>CBQZLL010000352.1:0-2105 GCA_967749945.1 uncultured Frankiaceae bacterium | reverse complement strand
CGACGGCCTGCTTCGCGCGCTGCCCGAGCGCGCCGCGCGCGGGGAGCTGGTCGGCGTCGCCGCCGCCGAACGCCTGCCCGACACCGCCGCGCCGCAGCAGCCAGGTCACTTCGGTGAACGGCTCCTCGGTCGCGAGCGCGGCGAACGCCACCAGCGCCGTGAGCGCCGAGTGGCCGCTGCCGGCAACGACGACGTGGTGACCCGCGTAGCGGGCGCGGACCTTCGGATCGGCAAGGTCGGGCATCCGGTACGCGATCCCGCCCGCCGCGGCGCGCTCCCCCAGTGCCGGGAGGCCGTCGCCGCCGAGCGGGTTGGGCGTGCCCCACGTGCCCGACGCGTCGACGAGGCCGCTCGCCTCGATGCGCTCCTCGCCGGCCGCGGTCGTGACGTGCACGGTGAGCGGCTCGGTGAGCCGGCCGCTGTCGATGACCCGGTCCCGGCCGCGCCGGGCGACGCCGGTCACCGTGGTGCCGTAGCGCACCCGGTCGCCGAGCGCCGCGGCGAGCGGCCGCAGGTACAGACGCGCCCACTCGCCACCGGTCGGGTACGTCGTGGGCTCGGGGTGCTGCCAGCCGGTGGGGGCGAGCAGCCGCGCGGCGGCCGAGTCGACGATCTCCGCCCAGGTGGAGAACAGCCGTACGTGCTGCCACTCGGACACCGAAGCGGCCGCGGCGTCGCCACGTTCGAGGACGAGCGGCGTGAGCCCGCGCTCCAGGAGGTGAGCCGCCGCCGCGAGCCCGACCGGGCCTGCGCCCACCACGACGACCGGCATGTCGTTCCCCACCGTAGGTACCTCTTTCATCGACGTTATTCGATGGAGGGTAGCGGATCTATCGATCCGCGTCGATACTAAGGCGCATGACCACGACGACCCTCCCGGCGGCCGAAGCGACGACGTACGCCGACTGCTTCGCCTCGCTCGCCGAGCCCACCCGCGTCCGGCTGCTCTACGCCGTCGCGACCGCGACCCGACCCGTGCCCGTCGGCGCGCTCGCCGACCTGCTCGGCATCAGCCAGTCGACCTGCTCGCACCACGTGCGCAAGCTCGCCGACGCGGGGTTCGTCGACCTCCACCACGAAGGCACGTCGACGCTCGTCACCGTCAACGCGGCCTGCTGCAGCGGTCTCCCCCACGCCGCCGACGCCGTGATGGGCGTCCTCGCGCCGCGGCCGTGCTGCCCCGAGGACCTGCCCGCCGACGTGACCGTCCGTGCGATGCGGGCCAAGGACTGGCCCGCGGTCGTCCGGATCTACCGCGAGGGCATCGCGACGAACCAGGCGACGTTCGAGACCGAGACCCCGGACCGCGCGACGCTCGACGGCAAGTGGCTCACGGGCCACCGCTGGGTCGCCGAGGCCGACGGCCGGACCGCCGGGTGGGCGGCGCTGACCCCGGTGTCGGCCCGCCCCTGCTACGCAGGGGTCGCCGAGACGTCGGTGTACGTCGGCGACGGCTTCCGCGGCCGGGGCGTCGGCAAGGCGCTGATCCACCAGCAGGTCACGGCGGCCGACGAGGACGGGCTCTGGACGCTGATGGCCTCGATCTTCCCGGAGAACCGCGCGAGCGTGGCACTGCACCGGTCGGCGGGCTTCCGGACGCTGGGCGTCCGCGAACGGATCGCGCGGCACCACGGCGTGTGGCGCGACACGGTCATCCTGGAACGCCGTCGTACCGACGACCTCGACTGATCTCACGCTGCCGGCACCGTGTCGAGCGGCGCTGCCTCGCGCGCCTGGCCGCCGACCTCGACGACACCGTCGCAGAGCCGGACGAGCTGGTCGCGGTCGTGCGAGACGAGGACGACGGTACGGCGCCCGCGCAGCCCCGCGATCGCCGCCTCGACGCTGCCCCGCGCATCCTCGTCGAGCGCGCTCGTCGGCTCGTCGAGCAGCAGCAGGCTCGGGTCGAGGGCGAGCGCGCGGGCCAGGCAAAGACGTTGCCGCTGGCCGATCGAGAGGTCGGCGGCGGGCGCGTCGAGCCGGTCGGCGACCTCGTCCCACAGACCCGCTTCGAGCAACGCGAGCCGCGCGCGGTCGCGGAGGTCCGACTTGGACGCGCGCACTTGACGGCGCAGGCCGAACAGCGCGTTGCCGAGGATCGACTC
>CBQZLL010000351.1:0-2109 GCA_967749945.1 uncultured Frankiaceae bacterium | reverse complement strand
TGCCGTCGCCAACGCCACGAACCACCCCCGGATCTGACGGAGCCCCCATGTCGCAGACCACGACCGCACCCCAGGACGAGCGCACCGGATGGTCGGTGCACTGCAAGGCCGGCAACTTCAAGACGTGCGACGACCTGAAGTTCCGGTGCGCGAACCCGCAGCACCGTGGCAGCGAGACGGCGAAGCAACGATCCGAACGGCTGCTCGCCGAGGCCCACGCTGCTCGCACCGGGAACGCGACCACCGACGTCGTCCCGGCACCAACGGATGCAGTCCCGAAGAAGACGCCGCACTTCACGACGCAGCTGCGCGGCCAGGTGCTCGCCGCGCTGATCCGCGAGGGCGGCGAGGTCGAGCACAGCGGCGGCCGCGCCAGCTGGGTGCTGATGCAGACCACCGACTACGACGGCGGCCTCGCCGCGTTCACGCAGCTGATGCTGGCCATGGGACAGGACGGGCTCATCGACCGTGAGATCCGCGGCACGAAGACGTTCCGGATCTCGATCACCGACGCCGGCGAGCGCGTCGCGCACGAGCTCGGTGTCGTCGACGAGGCACCTCTCCCTCGCCAGCCGGCTCCTGTCCCGTCTCGTCCGAAGCTCGTCGACGTGTCAGCGGCGAAACCGGTCGCCGCGAGGCCGAAGCCGATCCGGTCGCGTGACGGCGGCCGGCAGGGCGCGTGCCCGTCGACAGCGCCGAGGGACCCACGAGACCCGAAGATCGACCTCGTCTTCGAGGACCCGCCGAAACGGCAGAACGGCCGCCGACCGCTCGAGGACGTCCTCGAACAGGAGGGTGTGTTCGACGCGCTCCGCGCCCGCCCGGGCGACTGGGCTCGGCTCATCAGCTACGGCGGAGGCGGCGGCGCGTCCGGCGCGGTGAAGAAGCTCCGCAAGGTCGACGCGCTCGCTGACTTCGAGTTCGTCGCGAAGCGCCCACCGCGGTCGACGTCGAGTGACGTCGTCGGCTCGATCCTCTACGCCCGCTTCGTCGGCAACACCAACAGCAGCCAAACGAAAGGCCAGCGATGACACCTGACGACACTCGTGCACCGGGCCGCCCGTTCTTCGACCCGGACGGTCAACGGCACCTCGATGCTGTTCTGCGCGCCGAGCGCGAGCGCGCGCCCTACAAGGGCAACGGCAACAAGATGGGAGTCGACAGCGGCGGCGATCCGGTCGATCGTGCCAGCCGCCTCGTCGACGCCGTGCTCGAGTCGATCGACGGTGTCGGCAAGCTGTACGGCCCGGGCGCCGCAGCCGCGATCCTCGGGGTGACAGCGGTGCAGGTCGACGACCACGGCTGGGAAACCGCGAGGACGACGGACCGTGTCAGCGCGCTGCTCGACATCATCCGCTCGCTCGCCTACGCCGTGAACGCCGCACGCGACGAGAACGGTCACGAGTCGCGTGAGGTCGGCCGGCTCCAGGTGGAGCTGGCTCGGGCGCAGGACGCGTACGACAAGGCGAACGCCGTCGTCGGCGAGGCCACGCTGCTTCGTGGCACGAGCCGGAACCTCACCGCGTACGTCGACGAGCTCGAGGAAGCGATCCACCGGCTGTCGCGACGTTGGACGGCAGGGCACGCGACCCGCACGCTGCACCTCGCCCGCGTCCGCGCTGAAGCCATCATCGCGGCGTCACCGAGCGACGGTTGACCGAGACGACCGCGACCGTGCTCCGCTTCCTCCTCTCGCTGCTGCCGCACGACGAGTTGACGATCGACGGCCGCCCGTACATGCGCCGCTACTACGTGGCCGGCTGGGCGCCGAACGTCATGTGCCAGCGGTGCGACGGCACCGGCGACGTCATGTGCTCGATCGATCTCAGGCTCGTGGGTGGCGACGTCCCGGGCTCGGTCGTCGACGGTCTTCTGGACTGTCCGGTGTGCGACGGCAAGGGGATCATCGAGCGCGGCTGGTGGTGGCGGTGGGGGTTCGCCGCGCTGCGGATCCACGAGATCCTCGACTCTGACGACCAGCGGGCCTTTCACGATCACCCGTGGTCGTTCGTGTCGGTCGGCGTGCGCGGCATGTACACCGAGGAGAGGCCGCGGACCGTCGTCCGTCGCGCCGGCACCGATGTCGTCACGTACGCGTCGCGCTGCGGG
>CBQZLL010000350.1:0-2110 GCA_967749945.1 uncultured Frankiaceae bacterium | reverse complement strand
GTCGAGCAACGACGCGGCCTTCGCGCCGGACAACCCGGCCGCGCGTAAGGGGTCGGGCCCGAGCGCGAGCACCGCCTCGGCGGCGAATGGCCCGTCGACGAGACCGCGGACCCGCCGCCAGATCGACTCGGCGGCCTTGCCCGCAAGCTGCTGGTAGCAGATCGCCTCGGCGAGCTGCTCGAACCGCGTCTCGCCGGTCCGCCGCCCGCCGAACCGCGGCGGGCCGTGCTCCGCGACGAGCCGCGCCATCACCGGGTCGAGCGCGGCGAACGCCGCGACCGCGTCCTTCACGAGAGCTCACCGAACAGCGCGGCGTCGTCGAACAGTGTCGGCGTGCGGCCCACCTTCGCGCCCTCGAGGGCGAGGATGCGGACCTTCGTCGCGACGCCGTTGCCCGCGCTGAAGCCGACCATCCGGCCGTCCGCGCCGACGACCCGATGGCACGGCACGACGAGCGGGAACGGGTTGCGCCCCAGCGCCTGTCCGACCGCGCGCGCCCGGTCCGGACGGCCGATCCGCGCGGCGATCTCGCCGTACGTCAGCGTCTCCCCCGGGGGGATCGTCCGCGCGACGGCGTAGACCTCGCGGTGGAACGGCGGCACGCGGGACAGGTCGAGCACGACGTCGGCAAGGTCGTCGGGCCGGCCCGACAGCAGCGCCACGATGCCGTCGATCGCGCGGACGACGTCGGGCGGCGGTTGCTCGTCGGTCGCGTCGGCGAGGCTGTACAGGAGTCGCGCGCGGGTCGCGTCGACGGTCGCTTCGGGGATCTGCACGGCGACGACGCCGCGGTCGCTCCACGCGATGCCGCACGTGCCGATCGCGGTGTCGAAAAGCGCGTACCCGGCCACGTCGGTCACCTTAGTGACGTAACCAGTCAACGTCAATTGTTGGTGTGCGCCATTGGAATGACCAGGACCAAGGGTGTCCCCGATTGCCGCCCTACGGCCCGATGCGTAACGCCCGTTCCGATGGAAGCCTGAACTCGACGCGAGGTGCGGAGGTCGGCACCTGGTCGACCACCCCGCACCACGGGTAACCGCGCCGCGCGGCGTCGTGAGGAGTCCACCATGACCGAGTCGACCCTGGCCTACCGGGCGCGCCGGCGCACCGCCGTAACCCTCCTCGCCCTAGGGGGCGTACTGCTGCTCCAGGCCGCGTTCGCGACCCAGGGCTCGGCGCAGGCGCCGCCGGGGAACAACGCGACGGTCAAGATCGTGGACACCGCCATCGACGACCTCAACGACGAGAACAGCGCCAACCACCCGCACGTCGCGTGCGATTTCAGCCTGCGCTGGTATGGATTCGACGAGGGCACGCGGACGACGTCGGTCGCGTTCAAGGCGCAGGAGCCGAGCGGGACGAGCGACGTGACTGCTCTCTCGGGTCGGTCGGACTTTACCTTCGAGTCGCCGGGCGGCGGCGGAGTGCTGGACTGGAGCGAGCCGTACCGGCTAGACACCACCGGGCTCGTCGAGCAGCCGAACCAGGGGTTCCACATCAAGGTGACCGTCACCACCGACGGGTCGCAGGGCAACGACACCAAGTCGAAGGTGTTCTGGGTCGCGCCCTGTGAGGTCCCGACCGAGTCGCCGACGCCGAGCGAGACCCCGAGCGAGAGCCCGTCCGAGACGCCGAGCGAGACCCCGACGGAGACCGTCAGCGTCCTGCCGACGGAGACCTCGATCAGCCCGTCCGTCCTTGGCAAGAAGATCGTCAAGGGCCTGCCGTTCACCGGGCCGTCGCGCGTGCGAACGCTCACCGTCATCGGAGCGGTGCTGGTGTTCGCCGGTACCGCGATGCTGCTGCCCCGCCGGCGCGGAGCGCACCAGCACTGACCCGTACCTGGACTAAGGAGGCCGCCATGCGCGCCAGCGTGGGAGACCGCGTCGTCGTCGCCGGACACCGCCTCGGCGATCCGGAACGCGACGGCGAGGTCCTCGAGGTGCACGGCACGCATGGTGAGCCGCCCTTCGTCATCCGGTGGGCGGACGACGGTCACGTCGCGACGTTCGTGCCCGGGTCCGACACCCGGGTCGAGCACCACGGCATCACCATGGACACCTGGCGAAGCGACTCAGGGCGCCGCGACGTCGTCGAGGGCATCGCG
>CBQZLL010000349.1:0-2120 GCA_967749945.1 uncultured Frankiaceae bacterium | reverse complement strand
GCCGGGGTACGGGCGCGCCGTGCAGCTGCCGCTTGAGGCGGCGTTCGTACATCCCGTAGACGAGGTCGCGGGCACCCACCGTGAAACTCCCTTTCGCTACCGCGTCAGGGTACGGCAGCCTGCGCGGGTGGACGTACGCCGCTTCACCCCCGACGACCTCCCCGCCGCCGCGACGCTGCTCGCCGCGCGGGGCAACCGGCACCCGCTCGTCGCGCCGTTCGACGCCGCGACGGAGATCGCGGCGCTGCTCGACGACGGCGCGACCGGGTGGGTCGCCCCGGGCGGGTACCTCGTCGGCACGATCGACGGCGGCGAGGCGTGGGTTCAGTACGCCGGCCACGCGGCGCGCGACGTGGCGACCTACCGCCACCTCTACGCCGCCGCGTCCCGCGACTGGGTCGAGACCGGCGCGGAGCGGCACGCCGTCGTCATGCCGGACGGCGACCCGGTGGCGGGCGAGGCGTTCGCCAACCTCGCGTTCGGCCGCGAGCACGTCTTCGCGCTCGCCGCGCTCGCCGACCAGCCGTCGGCGGCGCCCGACCCGCGCATCGCGATCCGCACCGGCGGTCTCGCCGACTTCGAGGCGCTGCGACCGATGTTCCCGCTCGTCGCGCGGCACCTGACCGGCGCGCCGGTGTGGTCGCCGCGACCGGCGTCGTACTGGGAGTCGCTCGAGGACTCGTTTCGCGAGGACCTCGACGACGACGGCGTCATGTACCTCGTCGCGGCGGTCGACGGGCGGGACGTCGGGTTCGCGACCTGGGAGCCGATGCCGAAGCGGATCTGCGTGCCGGAGGGGACGTGCGCGCTGAGCCACATGGCGGTCGCGCCGGACGCGCGCGGGCGCGGCGTCGGGCAGGCGCTCGCGCTGGCCGGGCTGGCGCGCCTGCGGGAGCGCGGCGTCACCGTGACGTGGAGCGACTGGCGGCTGACGAACCTGCTGGCGGAGCCGTACTGGCGCGGCTACGGCTGGACGCCGTACCTCGTCCGGATGACGCGGCGCGTCGAACCCGTCAGGTGACCTCGTAGGGCGGGCAGTCCCAGAAGAACTGACCGGCGTAGTACGTGTCGCCGCTCGGCTCGACGGTCAGCGCGGGCGGCAGTCCCGGGTACAGCGACTGGAGGTAGCCGCACACGACCGGGTCGGTCCACGGGTCGCAGGTGCACGGGTCGAAGATCGAGAACGGGTCGACCTCGGGGACGTCGGTCGGCGCGATCCCGCAGGACGCCGACGGCGACGTGGTCCAGTGGCCGGCCAGGTCGAACAGGTGGTTCTGCTCGAGGTAGAGCGTCTGGCCTCCGGGCGACGTGAACGACGTGCACACGGAGACGAAGGTGCCGCTCGGGACGGGGACGGACTTGGGGAGGAGCAGCACGACCGGGTCGCCCGTGGCGGCCACCGTCGTCGCGCCGACCGTGCAGCGCAGCGTCCCGGCGGCGGCGTACGGCCCGCCGACGAGGACGCCGGTGGACCCGCCGCCAGTCGGGAGCAGGCGGCAGGCCGAGCCGCGCGGTCCCTCGACCGCGTCGGTCGCCCGCGCGGCGCCGAACGGCAGCAGAGTGGCGACGGCGAGAAGCACGGCGAGACGGCGCATGGGTCCGGACGGTACGGGCGAATCCGGTGCGCGAGAAGGGGTCGCGGCGTCTGGCGGGTGAGCGGGCTACGCCTCGTCGAGACGCGCGAGCAGGGCCTCGTACTCGGCCCACAGCTCCTTCGGCAGGTGGTCGCCGAACGTCTCGAAGAACGGCGGGATGAGCGCCGCCTCCTGCCGCCACGTCGCGGTGTCGACGGACAGCAGGATGTCGAGGTGCGCGTCGGGGATGTCGAGCCCGCTCGTGTCGAGCGCGCCCTTCGCGGGCACCGTCCCGATCGGCGTCTCGACGCCCTCGGCGACGCCGTCCAGGCGTTCGAGGACCCACTTGAGAACGCGGCTGTTCTCGCCGTAGCCGGGCCACAGCCAGGTGCCGTCGACGTCCTTGCGGAACCAGTTGACGTAGTAGATGCGCGGCAGCTTGTCCGGAGACGTCGCGCGCCCGACCGACAGCCAGTGCGCGAAGTAGTCACCCATGTTGTAGCCGCAGAACGGCAGCATCGCGAACGGGTCGCGGCGGAGCTGGCC
>CBQZLL010000348.1:0-2140 GCA_967749945.1 uncultured Frankiaceae bacterium | reverse complement strand
GGCGGCCCGGTCGACGGGCCGGTCGACGGGCCGGTCGAACGGACCGTCCGCCGCGGCCGGTCCGGCCGCGAGCACTCCCGCCGCCGCGGTCACCGCCGCGACGCCGAGCGCGCGCGCCGCCGCGACCCGCAGGGCGTACGGCGCCGCCCGCGCCGCGCCGGACCCCACCGCGACGGCGACGAGGGCGTACGCGAGCCACCCGAGGCACGCCCACGCCGCCACCGTCGCGAAGGCGACGACGCGCGCGTCGACGGGTGGCATGGCGAGCCACCGCGGCACGTCAGCCAGCCCGCGCGGCCAGTCGGTCGGCGCGACGGCCGCGAGCAGCCACCCCGCCCCGACCACCAGCGCGAGCGCGCACGCCAGCCGGGCCGCCACCGTGAGACCCCGAGGACCCACCCCGGTCACCGTCCTTCCAATGAGGCGCGTTTGCCTGTGTTTGCCTGTGTACGCGTATCAGCCTGATGGCGTCAACACGCCACTTCTGCGTCTGTGAATGAGAGGCTGTGAGCCATGGACGGACGGGGGCGGTGGGCGGCGCTGTTCGCCGACCTCGAGGGCGAGCTCGACGGTGCCGAGGCGGCCGAGCTCGACGCGGAGGTCCACGAACGCACCCGCGCCGAGGTCGCCAAGCTGCGCCTCGCCGACCGCCTCACCGCCGCGCTCGGCCGCCCGCTCGCGGTCACGACGGTGGTCGGGACGCTCCGCGGCGACCTCGCCGACACGAGCCCCGAGTGGCTCCTGCTCGGCGACACGCTGGTTCCCACTACCGCCGTCGTCGCGATCGACGGGCTGCCCGGCGAGTCGCGGTCGCCGGGTCCGGTCCGCAGCCGGCTCACGCTCGGCTACGCGCTCCGCGCGCTCGCCCGCGACCCCGCCGACGTGGCCCTGACCTGTACGAACGGCACGACGTTCCACGGCCGGATCGGTCGCGTCGGCACCGACTTCGCCGAGCTGCGCGACGGCCACGCGACGCGGACGATCCCGTACTCCGCCATCGCCACGATCCGCCCGGCCTAGGGCCTGTCTCCCGGACCCGTCGCCTGCTGCGCGGGGCCCGGACCGCGCCTCGCCGCGTTGTCGTCGTCGCCGGTAGCGCTGCTACCGGCCTCCTCCTCCGCCTGGCGAGCCACGCCCCGGACTCCCGCTCGCGCCGGCGCCGATCCGGGAGACAGGCCCTAGGGTTCCCGCGCCCCCAGTGGGTGCGTCGCGACGAACTCGCGCGTCTCCGCGTACATCCGCTGGATGTATGCCTCGAGCTCCGCCTCTTCGACCCGCCACTGCCCGCGCCCGCCGACCTTGATCGCGGGCAGCTCGCCGGACCGGACCAGGGCGTACGTCTGCGCGGCGGAGATGTTGAGGATCTCCGCGACGTCGGCCAGTTGCAGGAACCGCCTCGCCATGTCCACCAGTATGCCTCTGGTTGCCTAGGGTTCCGTGCGAATCTGTGGACAAGCCTAGCCGGGCGAACGGGACATGTCGTACGGTGCGGCGCCATGGGGGACGTACCGTCGCCGGCCGCCGTCCGGCTGCACCGCCCGTCGTGGCGCGACACCCGCCTCGTCGCGGGCGTGCTCATGGTCCTCGTCGCGATGGTCGGCGGCGCGGCCGCGCTGCGGTCGGCCGACGCGTCGGTCCGCGTCTGGGCGGTACGCCGCGCGCTGCCCGCGGGGACCACCCTCCAGCGCGACGACGTCGCGTCGCGCCGGGTCCGGCTGTTCGGCAACGACAGGTCGCGCTACGTCGACGCGACCGCCGACCCCACCGGACGCGTCCTGCTGCACGACCTGACGGCGGGCGAGCTGTTGCCCACCGCCGCGGTCGGCGCGCCGACCACCAACGCCACCCGCGTCGTCGGCCTCCCGCTCAACCGCGCCCACGCGCTCGGCGGCGACGTGCATCGCGGCGACCTGGTCGACGTCATCGCGACGCGGAAGAAGCCCGGCGGCGGCTACGCCACGTACGCCGTCGCGCGCCGGGTCCGCGTCGTCGACGTCGCGAAGCCGTCCGGCGGCTTCGGTGCCGGCCGCAACGACCTCGTCGTCCTCGTCGAGCTGACGCCCGAGCAGGCGCTGCCGGTCGCCGCGGCGGTGCAGGGCGCGGAGCTCGACCTGTCGCTCGTGGTCCCCGGCGCGAACGG
>CBQZLL010000347.1:0-2153 GCA_967749945.1 uncultured Frankiaceae bacterium | reverse complement strand
AGCACCTCCCCGGCGGCGTGGATCGCGTTGCGCCCCAGCCAGGAGCGCGCGCTGTGCGCCCGCACGCCCGGCACCGTGGCGACCGCGCGCAGCGTGCCCTGGCAGCCCGCCTCGACCGCCCCACCGGTCGGCTCCATAAGGATCGCGAGGTCGGCGTCGAGCAGCGGCCTGGCCGTGCGCGAGAGCCGGCCGAGGCCGTTCTTATCCGACTCGACCTCCTCGTTGTCGTAGAAGACGTACGTCACGTCGTACCGCGGCTCGCGCAACGTCGCGGCCAGCCGCAGCATCACGGCGAGCGCGGACTTCATGTCCGACGTACCGCAGCCGTACAGCAGGTCGCCGTCGCGCCGCGACGGCAGGTTGCCCGCGACCGGAACGGTGTCGAGGTGCCCGCCGAGCAGCACCCGCCGCTCGCGACCGAGTGACGTCCGCGCGACGACCGAGTCTCCGTCACGCACGACGGCGAGGTGTCCGCAGGAGACCAACGTCGCCTCGACCCGGTCGGCGAGCACGCGTTCGTTGCCGCTCACCGACTCGACGTCGACGATCGCCGCGGTGAGGTCCGCGGGCGACAGCGTGACGTCGAACGTCATTGCGCGACGCCGTGCAGGCGCAGCACGTCGTTGAGCTGGAGCTTGTCGTGGTCGGTGCCGTCGAGGTAGCGGAGCACGAGCAGGCACGGCATCCCGAAGTCGCCGCCCGGGAACGACTTCACCCGCGACGAGCCGACGCACACGGCGCGTTCCGGAGCCTCGCCGCGCGGCAGCTCGGCGCCGGTCTCCGCGTCGAACACCCGCGTCGACGAGGTGAGGATGCAGCCGGCGCCGAGCTTCGCACCGCGGCGTACCCGAGCACCGTCGACGACCATCGACCGCGAGCCGACGAACGCGTCGTCCTCGATGACGACGGGGACGGCGTTCGGAGGTTCGAGGACGCCGCCGATGCCGACGCCGCCGGAGAGGTGGACCCGCTTGCCGATCTGCGCGCACGACCCGACCGTCGCCCAGGTGTCGACCATCGAGTCGGCGTCGACGTACCCGCCGATGTTGACGAACGACGGCATGAGCACGACGCCCGGTGCGCAGTACGCACCCCACCGCGCGACGGCGCCGGGCACGACCCGCACGCCGTCGAACGTGCTCTTGAGCGGGATGCGGTCGCGGTACGTGTACGGACCGATCTCGACGTCCGCGATCGCGAGCAGCCGGAACGACAGGAGGATCGCCTGCCGCACCCACTCGTGCACGACGACCTCGCCGGACTCCACGACCTCGGCGACGCGGATCTCGCCGCGGTCGAGCGCGTCGACGACCTCGACGACGAGGCGCCGGGCCTGGAGGTCGCCCTCGCTCAGACCGGCCCGGCGCGCCCAGAGCGCGGCGATCTCGGTCTCGTGACTCATGCGAGACGCTCCAGGCGATCGGCCGCCGCGGCGACGCGGTCGGTAGGCGCGGTGAGGGCAATGCGGACGTGCCTCGCGCCGGGGCTGCCGTAGAACGCGCCCGGGGCGACGAGGATGCCGCGGTCGGCGAGCCACTCGACGGCCCGCCAGCAGTCGTCGTACACAGGATGCGTGGCCCACAGGTAGAGCCCACCCTCGGAGTGGTCGACCCGCCAGCCGGTGCGTTCCAGCGCCGCCGTCAGCAGGCCACGGCGTTCGAAGTAGCGGTGCCACTGCTCCTCGACGTGCGCGTCGTCGCGCAGCGCCGCCGTCATCGCCGCCTGCACCGGTCCGGGCACGATGAGACCGGCGTGCCGGCGGACTTCGAGCAGGGCCGCGACGACGTTCGCGTCGCCGGCGACGAACCCGGCGCGGTACCCGGCGAGGTTCGACCGCTTGGACAGCGAGTGGACCGCGAGCACGCCCTCGTCGCCGTGCGCGAGCACCGACGTCACCGGCGCGGTCCAGCCGAACTCGACGTAGCACTCGTCGCTCGCGACGAGCACGCCGTGCGCGCGGCCCCACGCGACGACGTCGGCGAGGTGGCCGACCGGCGCGACCCGGCCGTGCGGGTTGGCCGGGTAGTTGACCCAGAGCAGGACCGCGCCGTCCGGGTCGAGCGCGTCGACGTCGACCAGGCCGTCGCGCGTCGCGACTGGCACCGGCGTGCACCCCGCGAGCCGCGCGCCGATGTCGTACGTCGGGTACGCCA
>CBQZLL010000346.1:0-2159 GCA_967749945.1 uncultured Frankiaceae bacterium | reverse complement strand
CAGGTCGACGACAAGCTCGCCTTCAGCGACATGAAGTCGCTCGCGCTCGCGATGAAAGGCCTCGACCCGCACCGCGTCGCGTTCGTCACCGCGCCGGTCGACAAGCTCGCGATGCGCAACCGGCAGTCGGTCGTCCTCCTCGACGACGTCGCCGGACCCGCGCTGTACCAGTCGATCGCGCGCGACCAGTCGTTGACCAAGCCCGCTCCCGCGGTTCCGAAGAAGCTCACCGTCCCGCCGTCGTCGATCCGCATCTCGGTCCTCAACGGCACTGGCGTCGCGCGACGCGCGGCGCGCGCCGCCGACGACCTGCGCGGCGTCGGCTTCCGCGTCGCGAGCACCGGCAACGCCGACGCCTCGAACTACGAGCGCACGGTCGTCCGCTACGGCCCGGGCAGCGAAGCCGCCGCGGCGACGGTGGCCGCGTCGTTGCACGGCGCGCGCACCACGCTCGTCTCGTCGCTCGGCGCGACGCTCACCGTTATCGTCGGCCGCGACTACCAGACGCCGACGACGGTCACGGTCAGCGGCACGGCGCCCTCGCCGCGCCCGAGCACGACCGCGAGCTCGACGCCCGTCGCGACCGCCGCCGACGACCCGTGCGCGGCGTGACCGACGCCACGCCCGAGGTCACCGCGACTCCGCCGCGGCCCAAGCGCAGCAGGGGCAAGCGGGTTGCGCGCGTCTTCTCCTGGATCGCCGTCCTCACGTCGATCTCGGTGCTCGCCGCGAGCCTGCTCGGATTCGGCGCGCTCGCCATCATCAACAGCCACGTCGACCGCCGCTGCATCTTCTGCTCGGACACCAACGCGGGCCAGCGCCCGAGCAAGGCCGGGGGTGCCGCCGGCAAGGCGCTGAACTTCCTCCTCGTCGGCTCCGACTCGCGCGACGGGCTCACGACGGCGGAGCTCAAGGAGGCTGGGACCGAGGCGAACCCGGGCGCCAAGCTGACCGACTCGATCATCCTCGTGCACCTGTCGCCCAAGCGGGACAAGGCCGTGCTGGTGTCGTTCCCGCGCGACTCGTGGGTCGACATCCCCGGGCACGGCTTCTCGCGGATCAACACCGCGTACGGCAAGGGCGAGCACGACCGCAAGGGCGGCGGGCCCGCGTTGCTCATCAGGACCGTCGAGACGCTGACCGGCATCTACGTCGACCACTACCTCGAGGTCGACTTCGTCGGCTTCCTCAAGATGGTCGACGCGCTCGGCGGCGTGGACGTGTGCCTGCCGACCGCCGTCAAGGACAAGGACTCCGCCCTCGACCTGCCCGCCGGCAGGAGCCACGTCAAGGGCACGCAGGCGCTCGCGTTCGTCCGCGCGCGCAAGTTCGACCCGTCCGGCGACTTCGGCCGGATCCGCCGCCAGCAGCAGTTCCTCGGCGCGATGCTGCGGCGCGCGACGAGTCTCGGCATCCTGGCCCGGCCGGACCGGCTGTTCCGCTTCCTCGACACGGTCGCGCGCTCGCTCACCGTCGACGACAAGCTCTCGTTCAGCGACATGAAGAAGCTCGCGTCGAAGCTGCGCGGGCTCGACCCGGCGAAGATCGTGTTCGTCACCGTGCCGTACCACCCGAAGGGCGTGTACCACGGCAAGGCGCTCGTCGTGGAGCTCGACAAGGAAGCCGACGACGCGCTGTTCGCGGCGATCCGCGCGGACGACGCGATCGAGGCGGGCGCGACGCCCGCGCCGTCGCAGCAGCCGTCCGACCTCATCGTCGCGCCGTCGCACATCCGCCTGCGCGTCCTCAACGGCAACGGCACGCCTGGCTCCGCGCGCCAGGCCGCCAGCGACCTCGCGGCCGTCGGTTTCCAGATCGTGCGGACCGGCGACGCCGACTCGGAGTCGTACGCCGAGACGATCGTCCGCTACGGCCCGTCGAAGGCCGACAGCGCGCGGACCGTCGCGGCCGCGATCCCCGGGTCGTCGCTGCAGCTCGACCAGACCCTCGGCTCCACCATCGAGGTCGTCGTCGGCCAGAACTACAGCGGCGCGCGCCCGGTCAGCGTCTCGTCGCCGACCAGCACGCCTAGCGCGCCCGCGTCGCCGACGTCGTCGGCCTCGCCGTTGAAGACGACGACCGCAGCCGACGAGCCCGAAGGCTGCTAGGGCGTGTCTCTCATGTCGGGGCCGTCGCGAGCGGCGCCCAGGGCGTCCGAT
>CBQZLL010000345.1:0-2182 GCA_967749945.1 uncultured Frankiaceae bacterium | reverse complement strand
GGTGTCGTCGGCGCGCTGACGGTCTCGGGTGGTACCGCCGGAACGCCGGTCGACCGCGTCGCGTCGATCGGCGGCAAGCTCTGGCGCCGGACACCTGGCGCGATCTGGGCGGCGATGCCGGGACGCGGGTCGGCGTCGGCGTACGCGGGCTGACAGCGCCGGTCGTCCACAGGTTTCGTTCGTCCACAGGTTCGTCCCGCGCTCTCGTCGCGGTCGTGCGTTCCGGCGACCGTGGTCCTCGTGTTCGCGTCCCTGCGCCTGCTGCTCGACGTCGTACTCGACGTCCTGCTGCCGCGCGCCTGCCCCGGCTGCCGTACGCCGCTGCCGCGGGTGCGCCCCCGCCGGCCGCCGGTGTGCCCGCGCTGCGCGACGGCACTCGGCGGGCCGCCGTTCCGCGCGAGCCCCACACCCTCGCCACCCGGGCTCCCGGCGACCTGGGCCGCCGCGGCGTACGACGCGCCCGTGCGCGATCTGGTTGTTGCGCACAAGGAGCGCGGTCGCCTCGTGCTCTCGGCCCCGCTCGCGCTGGCGCTCTCCCACGCGGCCGCGGTCTCACGACCGAGCGCGCTCGTCTGGGTGCCGTCGTCGCGCCGCGCCGTCCGGGCCCGCGGGTACGACCACGCGCGCCGCCTCGCCACCCGAGCGGCGACGCTCCTCGGGGTGCCCGCCGTACCCGCGCTCGGGCTCGCGCGCCGGGTCGCCGACCAGTCCGGGCTCGGCGCGGAACAGCGCGCGCTCAACCTCGCGGGCGCGTTTCGCCTCAGACCATCGGCCGCGTCGGCGCTCGCCGGGCGGCGCGTCGTCCTCGTCGACGACGTCATGACCACGGGCGCCACGCTCGCCGAGGCCGCTCGTGCTCTGCGCGCGGCGGGCGTGTCCGTTGCGGGTGCCGCGGTCGTCGCGGCGAGCACGCGCCGGACCCACGTCCAGAGCCACATACCGCCGCGCGCCCGGCCGCCGCCGGCCGCCTCCGGCACGACCGACACCCTCGGATGGCCGTGGGCTGCGGGCGCCGCTGCGCCGGACCTCCGCGCGCTCCCTGCGCGATCGCCGCCAAACACCTGCACGCGCGGGCGGCGGGGGGATAGCGTGGTGCTCCGGACGCCCGTCCGGCTACTGGTCGCCGTGAAGGAACAGCATGCGAGCAGCGCGTGAACGGGGCCAGCAGGCCTCAGTGCGCGCAACCGGGGCGTCCGCCCCCTCCGTGCGTCCCGGCGGCAGTACCGGTCCGGTCGGTAGGGAAGGGAGCCCGATGGACATCGTGGTCAAGGGCCGCAGGGCCGAGGTCTCCGAGAAGTTCCGGCAGCACGCGACCGACAAGCTGGCGAAGGTCGAGCGACTCGACCATCGCATCTTCCGGCTCGAGGTCGAGCTCTGCGCGGAGCACAACCCTCGGTTGTCCTCGGTGAAAGACCGCGTCGAGGTCACCTGCCTGTCCAAGGGCCCGGTGATCCGTGCGGAGGCCGCGTCGACCGACCCGTACGTCGCGCTCGACCTCGCGCTCGACAAGCTGGAGGCCCGGCTGCGCCGCGCCGCGGACAAGCGTCGCGTGCATCACGGTTTGCGTACGCCTGAGTCGATACACTCACCTTCGGCGCACGCGAACGGTTCGGCAGCCGCAACGGCGGGCGGAGCGGACGCGGACGTCGCTGGTGGTGCCGCTGACGAAGAGGAGGCAGGCGGCGTCGTCGTTCGGGAGAAGACGTTCGAGGGCACTCCGATGACCCTCGACGACGCGCTCTTCCAGATGGAGCTCGTCGGGCACGACTTCTTCCTGTTCGCCGACTCCGGCTCGGGCCTCCCGAGCGTCGTCTACCGGCGGAAGGGCTACGACTACGGTGTGATTCGGCTCGCCAAGTGACAGCTGGCTACGCGACCCCCGGTCGCACCCGGCCGGTTGCCGGGCGAACGTACGAGGAGGGCGTGTGACGGAAGACGACGCGGCGGTCCCGCCGCCGAGCACCGGGACCGGAGAACCGATCCGGGTACTCGTCGTCGACGACCACGCGCTGTTCCGCCGCGGCTTGCAGATGGTCCTCGAGCAGGAGGACGACATCGAGGTCGTCGGGGAGGCGGGCGACGGCGCCGAAGCGGTCGAACGCGCGGCCGACACCGTTCCCGACATCGTCCTGATGGATGTCCGGATGCCGAAGCGAGGTGGTATCGACGCCTGTACCGCGAT
>CBQZLL010000344.1:0-2209 GCA_967749945.1 uncultured Frankiaceae bacterium | reverse complement strand
GAGGCACTGCTCGGCGCGGTCTACCTCGACCGGGGCCTGGCCGCCGCGAGCAAGGTGATCCACCGGTTCTTCGACCCGCTGATGGCGGACGCGGCGACGCGCGGCGCCTCGCTCGACTGGAAGACCAGCCTCCAGGAGCTGACCGCCGCGAAGATGCTCGGGGTGCCCGAGTACATCGTGACCGAGAGCGGCCCCGACCACGCGAAGCGCTTCGTCGCGACGGCCGTCGTCGCGGGCCGCGAGTGCGGGACCGGCAAGGGCCGCAGCAAGAAGGAGGCCGAGCAGCGCGCCGCGGAGACCGCGTGGAACGTGCTCACCACCGGCGCCGCGACCGGGGTCGCCACCGGGTCCGAGTAGTGCCCGAGCTGCCCGAGGTCGAGGTCGTCCGTCGCGGTCTGGAACGCGGCGTGGCCGGCCGGCGCATCAAGTCTGTCGAGGTGTTCCACCCGCGCGCCATCCGCCGGCACGTGGCGGGCGAACGCGACTTCGTCGCGCTGCTCACGGGCCGGCGGGTCGAGTCGGCGCACCGGCGTGGCAAGTACCTGTGGCTGCCGCTCGACTCCGGCGACGCGCTCACCGGCCACCTCGGCATGAGCGGCCAGCTCCTCGTCGTCCCGCCGGAGAACCCGGACGAGCCGCACCTCCGGGTGCGGGTCACGTTCGCGGATGGCGGGCGGGAGCTGCGGTTCGTGGACCAACGGACGTTCGGCGGGCTGTTCGTCGTCGCGGGTGGCGGCGAGGGCGTGCCGAGCCACATCGCGCACATCGCGCGCGACCCGCTGGACGACGCGTTCGACGACGGGGCGTTCGCGGAGGCGCTGCGGCGCAGGCAAACCGGCGTCAAGCGCGCGTTGCTCGACCAGTCACTGGTGAGCGGCGTCGGGAACATCTACGCCGACGAGTCGCTGTGGCGCGCGCGCCTGCACTACGACCGCGCGACGTCGTCGTTGCGGCGGCCCGACGTCGTACGCCTCCTCGCGGCGGTTCGCGAGGTGCTGCGCGCGGCGTTGCACGAGGGCGGCACGAGCTTCGACGCGCTGTACGTCTCGACCGAGGGTGTGAGCGGTCTGTTCCAGCGCCGGCTCGAGGCCTACGGCCGCGAGGGTGAGCCCTGCTCGCGCTGCGGTACGGCGATCCGCCGCGACGCGTTCATGAACCGGTCGTCGTACTACTGCCCGCGTTGCCAGCGCGCGCCACGACCGCGTCCGCCAGCGTCTCGGCCGCGTCCGGCGAGAAGCGCAGGAAGAGCTGCGGCTCGGTCACCTCGAGCTCGATGAGCAGCGGCTCGCCCGCGTCGCCGCGCACCAGGTCGACCCGCGCGTAGAGCAACGGCTCGGGCACCGCGGCGAGCACGTCCCGCGCGAGCGCGAGCTCGTCCTTCGTCGCGTCGACGAGGCGCGCGTCGTACCGCGCCTCGCCCTCCATCGACAATGCCGGGTTGCGGCGCACCGCGTGCGTGTGCGCGCCGCCCGCGTAGAGCAACGACCGCTCGCCGTACGTCTCGACCGACCCGAGGTATGGCTGCACCATCGCCACGCCCTCCGCGGCGATCCGCCGGAGCAGCGCCTCGCCCGCGGCGTCGTCCCGCCGGCAGCGCAGGGTGTTGCGCGCGCCCGCCGACACGGCGGGCTTCACGACGACGTCCTCCCACGGCACCGCTCCGAGTGACGGGGGCGACCACGCCGTCGGTACGACCGGCAGCCCGGCTTCGGCGAGGCCACGCAGGTATGTCTTGTCGGTGTTCCACTCGACGACCTTCGCGGAGTTCGCGAGCCGCGGAACCGTTGCGGCCCAGGCGACGTAGTCGTCGCGGCGCAGGTGGTAGTCCCACGTCGACCGGATCACGACGAGGTCGAACGCGTCCCAGTCGTGGCCGTCGTCCCACACGACCGGCACGACGTCGACGCCACGCGCGACGAGGGCGGCGCGTAACGGCTCGTCGTCGCTGTACAGGTCCGGGAACTCACCGGACGTCGCGAGGCCGACCCTCATGACGGCGTCAGCCGCCGGAGCGTGATCGTGACGTGCTGCGCGTACGACTGCCCGCCGCTCGTCGCGGTGCTGTCGAGGCGCTGCTTCACCGGCAGCCTCCGGACGGGGTCCCACCACGTCCGCGTCGTCGTGGTCCCCTCGACGTCACCGGAGAACCGTACGGTCTCCACGACGACCAGCGTGTCGACCGCGACGCCGCCGACCATGACGCGCTCGC
>CBQZLL010000343.1:0-2268 GCA_967749945.1 uncultured Frankiaceae bacterium | reverse complement strand
ATGGATCTCCTCCGCGGGGTCTCGCAGCGCGTCTTCCCGGTGGGACGGCTCGACGTCACGGAGGTCGACGCGACCAACGACCCCGACGAGCGCACCGTCCGCCTCGCCGCGCTCTGCCTCCTCGACGCGGCGGCCGGCCTCGCGGTCCGCCTCGACCGTGCACCAGGTGAGCCGGTGCGGCGTTAGCTAAGACGTGAGCCCGCGCTCGCTAGGTGCCGAGTCGGGTCGCGCGCTCGAAGCAGAAGTACGTCCGCGCCGGCTGGAGCGCGCGGTCGCGGAGCGCGCGGAACAGTGCCTGCTGCGGCGTCAACCAGATGCCCGGGTCGGCGGTGTTGGCGGCGTTCCGGGTGAAACGCACGACGTCCATGCCGCGCTGGGTGTCGCCGGTGAAGACGTACCCGCGGCTGTCCATCTTCGCGCTCCACGCGTCGCCGCCCTTGACGACCCAGCTCCCGAGCCGCCGGATCCCGCTGCCGCGGTCGACGCCGGACGCGCCGACGCTGTACCCCGGCAGTCCGCTGAGGTCGAGCACCTGGACGCCCTGCGAGTACCAGGCCATGACGAGGGTCTTGCCGTCGGGGGCAATCCGCATGACGTGGGCGGTGCAGCGGTAGATCCTCGGCCCGACGCCGACGATGTTGGGCCGCGGCCCGGGATCGGCGGTGACGAACGTGTCGGGGATGAAGTACGCGCCGACCTTGACCGGCTTCGTCTCGTCGGAGATGTCCCACACGTGGATGCCGCCGCCGGGGCAGTACGTGTTGCCCTCGGCGCCGGCGAGCTCGTCGGTGACGAGGAGGTACCTGCCGTTCGGGGTCGGGTCGGCCTGATGCGCGAAGTTGATCGCCGGGTCGGCGATGCGGCCGATCACCGCGGGCTCGGTCGGCTTCGACGTGTCGAGGATGAACGTCCCGCCGCCGAAGCCCGCCGCGACGTACGCCCTGGTGCCCTTCTTGTTGAACGTGATGTCGTGCGCGCTGTCACCCGGCCCGAGGTCGAACGTCCGGACGATCCGCGGCTTGCGCGGGTTCGCGACGTCGACGACGTACACCGGCTCCAGCGGGTCGTCGGGGTCGGGGTTCAGCGACTCGGACTCGCTGACGTAGAGCAGCGGCTTGGTCGGATGCACGGTCGTGTTGTGCGCGCCGGTCTTCAACAGGAGGAAGCCGACCGCGCGCGGGCGGCTCGGCTTCGTGAGGTCGACGACGACGACGCCGTCCTTGGGCGGGAGGTCGAGCTGGGTCCAGCAGTCGTCGTCCAACGGGCTCGTCTTCGCGTTGAAGTCGACGGCGAGGTACGCGTAGTGGCTGCGGACCTGGACGTCGTTCTGCGAGGTGTTGCAGGGGAGGAAGCCGACGACCTTCGGTCTCGTCGGCGACGTGACGTCGACGACGCGGAGGCCGGGGGAGGTCGTCGGGTTGTAGTTGTTCTGGGCGCCGGCGACCACGTAGCGCCGACCGTGCAGGCGCAGGAACTCGAGGTCGGTGCCGCCGGTCCACTGGAGGTGCGCGACGGCCTTGAGGCTCGGCGTGGGCGCGAGGGGCGCGGGTGGGGCGGCGGTCGCCGGGACGGCGAGGGCCGCGACGGTCACGAGGGGGATGATTCGTCGCATAGGGGGGTCTACGCCACGAGCCACCCCATCCCTGCCCTACTAGGGTGCCGTCGTGGACGTGCTGATCGTGACGGGCGACCCGCTGACCCCCGCCGACGTCGTCGGCGTCGCGCGGGGCAGGCCCGAGGTCCGCCTCGCCGACCGCGCGATCGACGCGCTCGCCGCGGGCCGCGACGTCGTCGACCGCCTCGCCGCGGCGGAGCGACCCGCGTACGGCATCTCGACCGGGTTCGGCGCGCTCGCGACCCGGCACATCCCCGTCGAGAGCCGCGCGCAGCTGCAACGGTCGCTCATCCGCTCGCATGCCGCGGGCATGGGCCCGCGGGTCGAGGACGAGGTCGTCCGGGCGATGATGGCGTTGCGCTTGCGGACGCTCGCGACCGGGCTCACCGGCGTACGTCCCGTCGTCGCGGAGACGCTCGCCGCGTTGCTCACCCACGGCATCACCCCGGCCGTCCCGGAGCACGGCTCGCTCGGGTGCAGTGGCGACCTCGCGCCGCTGTCCGCGGTAGCACTCGCGTTGATGGGCGAGGGCGAGTGCGCCCCAGGACTTGCCGACCAGGGCATCGCGCCCGTCGTGCTCGCCGAGAAGGAGGGCCTCGCCCTCATCAACGGCACCGACGGCATGCTCGGGATGCTCGTCCTGGCCTGCCACG
>CBQZLL010000342.1:0-2295 GCA_967749945.1 uncultured Frankiaceae bacterium | reverse complement strand
AAGACCGCAAACGAGAGGGCTACTTCTGATGACGGAGTTGGCACCCGGGGCCGACCCCGCCGAGCGACTAAAGGAGCGCAGCGACCCCAGCGAGGTGGGGTCGGCCCCGGGGGACGACGACCGAGGAACGACGGAACTGCTACGACTCGCGACCGCGGGCTCCGTCGACGACGGCAAGAGCACGCTGATCGGAAGGCTGCTCTGGGACAGCAAGAGCGTGTTCGAGGACCAGGCGGCCGCGGTCGAGGACGCGTCGGCGCGGCGGGGCGAGGCGACCAACCTCGCGCTGCTCACGGACGGGCTCCGCGCGGAAAGGGAACAAGGCATCACCATCGACGTCGCCTACCGCTACTTCGCGACACCACGGCGGAAGTTCATCGTGGCCGACACCCCAGGGCACGTGCAGTACACGAGAAACATGGTCACCGGCGCGTCGACCGCCGACCTCGCGGTGATCCTCGTGGACGCGCGCAACGGTCTGGTCGAGCAGAGCCGCCGCCACGCGTTCCTCTCGCGGCTGCTGCGCGTGCCGCACCTGGTCCTTGCGGTCAACAAGATGGACCTGGTGGACTGGGACGAGACGGTGTTCCGCGACATCGTGGCGGCGTTTCCGTTCGACGCGACGGCGATCCCGCTGTCGGCGCTGCACGGCGACAACGTCGTGACGCGCTCGGAGCACACGCCCTGGTACGACGGGCCGTCACTGCTGGAGCACTTGGAGTCGGTCGACGTCGCGACGACCCACCACCAGGGCGACGCGCGGTTCCCCGTCCAGTACGTCATCCGCGACGGCCGCACCGACTACCGCGGCTACGCGGGCACCGTCGCGTCGGGCGTACTGCGGCCTGGCGACGAGGTCGAGGTGCTGCCGAGCGGGCTGCGGACGCGGATCACGGCGATCGACACGTACGACGGTCCGGTCGACGCGGCGTTCGCGCCGATGTCGGTCACCATCCGGCTCGCCGACGACGTCGACCTCTCGCGCGGCGACATGATCGTCGGCGCGGGCGGTCGCCCGAATGTCACCCAGGACGTCACCGCGACGGTCTGCTGGATGTCCGACGAGCCGTTGCGGCCCGGCACCCGCCTGCTGGTCAAGCACACGACGCGGGCCGCGAAGGCAGTCGTCCGCACGTTGCAGGACCGGCTCGACGTCGCGACGTTCGAGCCGCGGCCCGCGACCGAGCTGGGCCTGAACGACATCGGCACGGTCACGCTGCGGACCGCGCAGCCGCTGTTCGCCGACGACTACGCGGAGAACCGCGCGACGGGCGCGTTCATCCTCGTCGACGAGCTGACCGGCGCCACCACCGGCGCGGGGATGGTCGGCGGATGAAGCGCACCGCCCTCGCCCTCGCCGGAGCCGCGCTCGCGGTGCTCGGCCTGACGACCGGCTGCTCGACGACCGGCAGCGCGTCCGCGTCGGGCGGCTCGCTGCGGCTCGGCTACTTCGCCAACGTCACCCACGCGACCGCGCTCGTCGAGGTCGAACGCGGCACGCTGCAGAGCCGGCTCGGCGGGATCAAGCTGGAGCCACAGGTCTTCAACGCGGGCCCGGCGGCCGTCGAAGCAATCTTCGCAGGCGCGATCGACGCGACGTACATCGGCCCGAACCCGGCCATCAACGCGTACGCCAAGAGCAAGGGCTCGGCGATCCGGATCGTCGCGGGCGCGACGTCGGGTGGCGCGGAGCTCGTCGTCTCCCCTGACATCACCGACGCGGCGCAGCTCGCGGGCAAGACGGTGGCGACGCCGCAGCTCGGCAACACGCAGGACGTCGCGTTGCGCGCGTGGCTGAAGGAGAAGGACGTCGATGCGGAGATCGCGCCGTCCGAGAACGCGACGACGCTGCAACTGTTCAAGGACAAGAAGATCGCAGGCGCCTGGCTGCCCGAGCCCTGGGCCAGCCGGCTCGTGATCGAGGGCGGCGGCAAGGTCCTGGTCGACGAGCAGAGCATCTGGCCGGGCGGCCAGTTCGTCACGACCCACCTCGCCGTCGCGACGAAGTTCCTCACCGATCATCCCGACGTCGTCAAGAAGCTCCTCGAGGCGCACGTCGAGACGACCGACTGGATCAACGCCAACCAGACCGAGGCGAAGACCGTCGTCAACACCGCGCTCGAGAAGCTCACGCAGAAGAAGCTCGCCGACGCGGTCATCGACCGCGCGTTCACCGAGCTGACCGTCACGACCGACCCGGTCGCGACGTCGCTCGTCACGTCGGCGGCGCACGCGGTCGCCGCCGGCCTGCTCAAAGAGCCGGACCTCAAGGGCATCTACGACCTCACGATCCTC
>CBQZLL010000341.1:0-2297 GCA_967749945.1 uncultured Frankiaceae bacterium | reverse complement strand
GCGCGCGGAACGGCGGGGCGTACGCGACGGCGACCGCGAGTCCGCCGCCGCCGAGCAGGCCGAGCAGCAGGCCGATCACCGCAGCACCCGGCGCTCGACGGGCAACCGGGCGATGCGCAGCATGACGCGGTACGCGCCGAACGACACCGCACCGCCGCCGAGCAGCACGAGCGCGCCGGTCGCGCTGCGGTACGCCTCGACCGCGCCGGGCCGCGTCGACAACAGGAGGAGCAGCAGCCACGGCGCAGCGAGCGCGAGCCGCGCGGCACCGACCGTCCAGCCCTGCCGCGTCTCAAGCTCGGCGCGGGTCCGCGCGTCCTCGCGGAGGAACGCAGACAGCGTCCGCAGCAGCCGCCCCAGGTCGGTACCGCCGACCTCGCGGGCCATCCGCAACGACTCCACGACCCGGTCGCCGACGGGGTCGGCGAGTGACGCCTTGAGCCGGTCGAGGCAGTCGCCGAAGCGGCCCGTCGCACGGTAGTCGGCCGCGAACCGCGCGAACCGCGGCCGCAGCAACGCGGGCCCGCGGTCGCCGAGCTGCGCGAGCGCCTCGGGCAGCGCGAGCCCGGCGCGGATCGCGGACGCGAGGTTGTCGACGACCTCGGGCCAGACGTCGCGCAGCTCGTGCGCCCGCTTGTCGCGCCGGGTGCGGAGGACGTTCCAGGGCACGGCCGCGGCGAAGCCGCCGAAGACGAGCCCGATGAGCGCGACGCGCGAGACCCCGGCGACGACGACGAACGCGACGCCGCCGAAGGCCGCGCTCGTCCCCGCGAGCCGACCCGGCGACACGCCCTCGATGCCGGCCTGCGCCAGCAGTTCCTCGGCCTGCGCGCGCCACCGCCGCCGGTCGCGCGGACGTGGTGCGGTAGTGCACGCGTCGTAGCCGAGGAAGAGCCCGACACCGAGCAGCAGCCCGAGGAATGCGCCCATCTACGTGCGCGCCAGCAACGCCGCGAGGTCGTGGCCCGCGCGGGCGAAGCGTTCCGGATGGGGCGGGAAGCCGTCGGCGCGGACGAGTGCGGTGCCGTTCGAGCCGAAGACCTGCGCGGTCTCGACGACGTCGCCCTCGACCCGGCCCGGCACGCCGACGATCTCGCTGACCCGGCGCTGCCCGTCTGCCGTCGTCTCGGTGTGTACGACGAGATCGACGGACGACGCGACGGTCGGGACGACGAAGCCGTGACTGACGTTCTCGCCCGCGAGCAGCGGCAGCGTGCACATCTTGACGACAGCCTCTCGAGCCGAGTTCGCGTGGATCGAGCACATTCCGGGGAGGCCGGAGTTCAGCGCGATGAGCAGGTCGAGGCACTCCTCGTGCCGGACCTCGCCGACGACAATGCGGTCGGGCCGCATCCGCAACGCCTCTTTGACGAGGCGACGCAGCCGTACCTCGCCAGTGCCTTCGAGGTTGGGCTGCCGGGTCTGCATCGCGACGACGTCGGGCAGCGGCACGCGGAGCTCGAACACCTCCTCGCAGGTGACGACGCGTTCGCGCGCCGGGATCGCGGCGGCGAGGCAGTTGAGCAACGTCGTCTTCCCGGCCTGCGTACCGCCCGCGACGATGACGTTGAGGCCCGCGGCGACGGCGGCTTCGAGGAAACGCGCGGCCTGCCGGGTCAGCGAGCCCAGCGCGACCAGTTCGTCGAGGCTGTGCGCGGTGAGGACGAACTTGCGGACGTTGACCGCCCAGTGCCGCCGCGTGATGTCGGGAATGACGACGTGCAAGCGGCTGCCGTCGGGCAGCATCGCGTCGACGAACGGCGTGCTCAGGTCAACCCGGCGGCCGCTCGACTTCAGCATCTTCTCGACGAGATCGCGGACCTCACCCTCGGTGAGGATGGTGTTCGTCAGCGCGCTGCGGCCACGGATCGCGACGAACACGCGGCCCGGCTCGTTGATCCAGACCTCCTCGACCTCCGGGTCGTCGAGGTAGCGCTGCAGCGGACCGAACCCGGCGACGGCGTCGTAGACGTGGCGGGTCGCGGTGCCGCGGTCCGGCAGTGGCGGGAGGTCCGAGGTGAGGACACGGTCGTCGTAGTCGGCGAGCACCTCGTCGACGAGGCGGCGGACCGCGGCCTGGTCGTGCGCCGGGTCGAGGCCGCGGCGGCGGACCAGCTCGCGCACCTCACGCTCGACGATCGCCGTCGCGTCCACGTCGTACTCCCCCGTACGTCCCCCGTTGGCGCAACGCAGACTAATGGCGCATTTCAGCCATAGCAATCCGTCGTCCACAGCTCCAAGCAGGAAAGCGAAGCCGAGCGCCGAAAACCCCGCCGTATGTCCCCGCGCCACCTCGC
>CBQZLL010000340.1:0-2302 GCA_967749945.1 uncultured Frankiaceae bacterium | reverse complement strand
CACGCGGCGATCATCCGGCAGCTCTCCGGCAAGGGGCTTTTCGCGGAGTACGACGTCGCTATGCCGGCCTCGGTCACCGCACCGGCGACCGGCTCGGGCGGCACCGGAGGCACCGGAGGCACCGGAGGGACCGCCGATCCGGTCTCCGGCCGGACCGGCGGGATGCCCGCGACGGGCCTGCCGTCGGCGCTGCCGGTCGCCGGCGTCGTGCTGGTGCTGCTGTCGATCGTCCCGCTCCGGCGGCGGCGTACCGCGACACGCTGAGGCGCGGCGCCGCCGGGACGCTGGCGCCGGGCGGAGCGACCGGGCCAGGATGGGCGACGCGCCGAAGGCCGGCGCGGAGAGGGGATCGCCATGGGACGCCGCGCCGAGGTTCGTACGTCGGTCCGCGTGGAGCGGCCGCCGGGGGACGTGTTCGACTACCTCGTCGATGTCACGAAGCACGCCGACTGGTCGCCGAAGCCGTACCGGGCCGAGGACGTCAACCTGCCACTCGCGGTGGGGAGCACGTTCAACTCGTTCGGCTGGATCCCGGGCGACAAGGAGCACCACAACCACGTCGAGGTGTCGGCGATCGACGCGCCCAAGCGGTTCATCATCACCTCGACCGAGAAGGGCGAGGAGTTCATCAACACATTCACCCTCACCCCGGACGGCACCGGCACCACGGTCGAGCGGGTCATCGACATGCCGCGTCCCGGCGGGTTCATGGGCGCGCTGTTCCCGGTCCTCAAGGCCGGCCTCATCCAGCCCGGGGTCCACAAGGGCCTGACGATGCTCAAGTCGCGACTCGAAACGAGGTGAGCGACCGCCTGGGGGTCTGTCGGCTAATTGGCCATGTTCTTTTGCCCTACACACCACTAGGGCTTGCCCGTCCCGAACGTCATCAGCAGCTCGCCGGAGAACACCCACGACCCGTCGCCGTTGTCGATCCGGATCGTCACGTCGTGGTGCCCGGGCGCGAGTAGCGAAACGAGGTTCGTGACATCGAACACGTACGGCGGGATCGCGCCGGTCCCGTCGTAGACACCGTGCGCGGCGAGCGCGGGCTGCGCGGTGTTCCACGCGGCGCCGTCGACGGCGTTCCACGTCGGGTCGTTCGGGTCGCCGCCGATGAAGGCGTACGTGTACGGCTTCGGCACGAAGTCGGCGAACGGCGTCCCGTCGATCGCGAGGTGCACCATCCGGACTGGCGTCGGCCGCGCGGTCGAGTACCAGAACTCCTCGCAGCCGTGCGCAGTGAGGTAACCGTAGAACGTCGCCGACCGCACCGGCTCGCCGTCCGGCACGTCGACGCCGCGGGTCTCGTCGATGTTCGCGGTGTAGTCGGGGTCGACGTCGGCGACGTTGCCACCGCAGCCGCCGCCCTCACGCGGCGCGAGACCGACGTAGTCCCACGGCGCCTGCACGTTCGTCGCGACCGACGGCGGCGTCTGCTTCGCCGTGCGCAGCAGCACGTCGAGCGAGACGACGTGGCCGCGGCCCAGGTACGACTCCTCGTGCACGAACACGTGGTGCGTCCCGCCCGAGAGCAGCGCGAGGTACGGCGTCACGTCCCAGGTGATCGCGTAGTCGACGCGCGGCGTCGTGGCGCGGAACATCTCGACACCGTCCACCTCGACGGTGAGCAGCCGGTCGAACCCGTCGCCGTCGGGGTGGTCGTGCAGGACGAGCTGCGCCTGGTTGTACGTGCCCTCGGGGAACGCGACGTCGGCACCCGCGCCCGGCGCGCCCCACGGGATCAGCACGTCGTCGAGCACGCCGACGCGCACCGTCCTCTTGCCGTCAGCCGGTGGCGGGGAAGTGGTCGACGGCGGTTGCGGCGCGCTGCCCCAGGCGTAGGTGCCGGCGACGTCGTACGGCGCGGTGGCCGGCACCGTCGGGTCGAGGAACGGGCAGACCTGCGCCTCGACCGTGTCGGTGTCGGCGGCGGGCGGGTCGACGCGCGTGTTGACGTACGCCTCGGGGCTCGTCGCGCTGTCGGCGGCGGCGAGCAGCACGCCGTTACGGAAGACGTTGAGGACGATGTCGTTCGCCGACATGACGGCCGCCGCGGTGACCGCGAGCGTCGTCTCGCCGACGCTGACCGGGATCGGGACGCGCGGGCCGCACTCGGTTGCCGTGAACGTCGTGGTGTACGTCCCCGCGGCCGGTGCCGCGTGTGCGCCGACCGTCAGCGCGCCGAGGGCGACGGCGGTCAGCGAGATCAGGGCGGTGCGGCGGCTCACAGGACTCCTCGGGACGTCGGGTGGGCCCGACTTCGCCGGGTCACGCCCAACTCCTGCCGCGCCGGGCCGGATCG
>CBQZLL010000339.1:0-2341 GCA_967749945.1 uncultured Frankiaceae bacterium | reverse complement strand
AGCCGCGGCTGTTGGGGATCGACCGTGCACCGGCGGGCAGGTCGGCCTGCCGGTAGTTCATCTCCGGTACGTCCCGCCGCAGCGCGGCGAACCGGTCGCGCAGCGCGGCTTCCAGACCGGCGTCACGGACGAGGTCGACCCCGGCCGCCGACGCCAGCGCCTCGCGGGTCAGGTCGTCCTGCGTCGGGCCGATCCCGCCGGTGACGACGACGGCGTCGGCCCGGCCGAGCGCGGTCGTCACGGCGTCGGCGATCCGCCCGATGTTGTCGCCGACGACGACCGACGTCGTGACGTCGACGCCCGCGTCGGCGAGCCGGCGGCCGAGCCAGGCCGCGTTGGTGTTGACGATGTCGCCGAACAGCAGCTCCGTACCGACCGCGAGCAGCTCGACCCTCACCTCCGGGCCTCCCGCCGGAGCCGCAGCGCCCGGCCGACGTAGTCGGCGCCGGTGACGACCGTGACGACGACGGCGACCGCCATGAACCACCAGCGCACCGAGGCGAGCACGCCCGAGAGCGGCAGCACGTACAGGCCGATCGCCAGGCCCTGGAGCAACGTCTTGACCTTGCCGCCGCGGCTCGCCGGGATGACACCGTGCCGGATCACCCAGAACCGCAGCAGCGTCACGCCCACCTCGCGGGCGAGCACGACGACCGTCACCCACCACGGCAGGTCGCCGAGGGCGGACAGGCCGATGAGCGCGGCTCCGGTGAGTGCCTTGTCGGCGATCGGGTCGGCGATCTGGCCGACCGACGTGACGAGTCCGCGCCGCCGGGCGAGCTGCCCGTCGACCCGGTCGGTGAACGACGCCACCGCGAACGCCGCCCACGCCACGACCCGCCACCCCGCCTGGTGGCCGGTCCCGGCGAACAGCAGCGCCGCGAACACCGGGACGAGCAACAGGCGGAGGAACGTCAGCGCGTTCGCCGCGTTGACCACGCCCGCCCCCGGGCTCGGGGGCAGGGCGGCCGGGTCGGGGAGGCCGACGTCGTCCGTGACGGTCACGCGACCTCCGCAACGAGGTCGACACCCTCCGCCGCGACGACCCGGGCGCGGACGACGTCGCCGACCGCGAGGGCGGCGCCGGGCAGCCGGACCGACCCGTCGACCTCGGGAGCCTGGTGCTCCGCGCGGCCCTCCGCACCCTCGGGCGAGACCTCCTCGACGAGCACGTCGACGACGGACCCGACCCGCTCGTCGGCGCGGGCGGACGTGAGCGTCTCGACCAGCGTCGTGAGGCGGTCGTACCGGCGGGCGGCGACGTCGGCACGAACCTTGCCGTCGAACGTCGCGGCCTCCGTCCCGTCCTCGTCGGAGTAGCGGAACACGCCGACCGCGTCGAGCCGCGCCTCGGTGAGGAAGCGCTCCAGCTCGGCGATGTCGGCACGGGTCTCGCCGGGGAAGCCGACGATGACGTTCGACCGGATGCCGGCCTCGGGCGCCAGGGCGCGAATCGACCCGACGAGGTCGAGGAACGACGCCGTCCCACCGAACCGCCGCATCCGCTTGAGCACCGCCGGGCTCGCGTGCTGGAACGACAAGTCGTAGTACGCCGCCACCCCCGGCGTCTCCGCGATCGCCTCCACCAGGCTCGGCCGGGTCTCGGCGGGCTGGAGGTACGCGAGCCGCACCCGGGCGATCCCCGGCACGGCCGCGACCCGCGGGAGCAGGCGTTCCAGCAGGCGGATGTCGCCGAGGTCCTTGCCGTACGACGTGGTGTTCTCGCTGACGAGGTGCAGCTCCCGGACGCCGTGGCCGGCGAGCCACTCGGCCTCGGTGACGATCTCGTCGGCCGGCCTCGACACGAACGCTCCGCGGAACGACGGGATCGCGCAGAACGTGCACCGCCGGTCGCAGCCGCTGGCCAGCTTCAGCGGCGCGACCGGACCGCCCGCGAGCCGCTGCCGTACTGGCCGGGACGCGTCCACGACAGGCAGCAGCCGACGGTCGCGCGGGGCGTGCGACGCGGGTCGCTCGCCCTCGACGATCGCGGTGACCCGCGCGGCGACGTCCGGGTACGCGTCGAAGCCGAGCACCGCGTCCGCCTCGGGCAGTGACGCGGCCAGGTCGGAGCCGTACCGCTCGGCCATACAGCCGACCGCGACGACGGTACGGCGCCGCCCGTCGCCGTCGAGCCCGCGCGCCTCGAGCAGCGCGTCGATGCTGTCCCGCTTTGCCTGCTCGATGAACCCGCAGGTGTTGACGACGACCGCGTCCGCCTCGGCCGCGTCCTCGACCAGCTCGAACCCCCCGGACGCGAAGCGCGCGGCGAGCTCCTCGCTGTCCACCTCGTTGCGCGCGCAGCCCAGCGTCACGAGCGCGACGCGTCGGGGGGTCATGA
>CBQZLL010000338.1:0-2350 GCA_967749945.1 uncultured Frankiaceae bacterium | reverse complement strand
GGGTCGTCACGGTCGCCGGCTCGGACAACGTCGGCGCCGGCTACACGCCGGACGGCCTGCCGGCGGCGGGCGCGACGTTCGGCCTCAGCGACTTCCCGTGGGACTACGGCACGATCGCCCTCGACCGGCACGGCAGCCTGCTGCTCGTCGACAGCGGAAACAACGCGGTCCGGCGGATCGACGCCACGACCGGCGTGCTCAGTACCGCGGTCGGCGTTCCCGGACCCGGCAGCCTGCCCGGGCCGTACGAAGCGACGCCGATCCCGGGCGCCGGCGGGTACAACGGCGACGGCCACCCGGCCCTCGAGACGTTGCTCAGCCGTCCGATGGGCGTTGCGGTCGACCCGGCGGGGCGGCTGGTGTTCGCCGACTGGAACAACGAGCGGGTCCGCCGGATCGAGGCGTCCGGCCGGGTCCGCACGATCGTCGGGCGGGGCTTCGAGTCGCCGTGCGGCGACGGGCACCCGGGCGCGTCCGCGACGCCGTACGGCGGGCCGTTCCTCGGACTGCCCACCGATGTCGCGGTCGACTCGAAGGGCAACCGGTACGTCTCCGACGGGATGTTCCGGATCGTGCGCAGGATCGACGCGCACGGCATCGTCGGCACGGCGGTGGGGGTCCCCGCGCCGTGCCGGGCCCGCTCGAACATCACGCAGGGCAGCGTGCCCCAGGCGTACAGCGAGCCGCAGTGCCCGCTCGGCACGTACGGCGGGGACGGCGGCCCGCCCGAGCGGGCGGGCCTGGTGTCGCCGACCTGGCTGCGGGTCGACACGTACGACAACCTCTACGTCGTCGACGTCGACCGGCTGCGCTACGTCAACTTCTCCGGCCGGACGGTCCGCATCGTCGGCCACGACGTAGCACCGCACACGATCACGACGCTCTACCAGAGCACGTCGCAGACGTTCCAGGTGCCGATCGAGCCACCCGGCGACCCGCAGCGGATCGCCCGCGGCGTACTGCTGAACGTCGCGATCGGGCTCGGCGACGTCGAGCTCGACGACGGCGGCGCCGTGTTCCTCGCCGACACGCTGCACCACCAGGTGCTCGAGCTCGGCCCGTGCGGCGGCATCACGCGGATCGCGGGCAACGGCGAGACGCCGGCGGCCGGCAACGGCGACGGCCGGGCCGCGACCGACGCCGCGGTCACGCCGGTCAGCCTCGCGCTCGACGACGCGGACCATGTCCTCTACCTCGTGAGCAGCGGCGAGTCGGCTGGGGCCAACGGCATGCTCGTCCGGGCGGTCAACCTGACCGGACACCGGGTCGTCGCACTGGGCCGCGGCCTCCCGGCACGCGGCATCGGCACCGTCGCCGGGCGCGGGAAGTCGGTGCGCCCGGGCGGCGACTGGGGCGACGGCGGCCGCGCGCTCGACGCGGTCATGTACTACCCCTGGGGCCTCGCGCTCGACCACGGCCGGCTCTACGTCGGCGACTGGCTCTACCGGGTCCGGGCCGTCGAGCCCGACGGCGTGATCGGCACCGTCCTCGGCCGGCCGTACTTCACCCGGCGCGAGGGGTTCACGAACAGCAACCAGTTCCGCATCGTCGGGAGCTGGGGCGACGGCGGACCGGCGACCCAGGCGGGCGTCGACGTACCGGGCGGCCTCACGGTCGCGCCGGACGGTAGCCTGCTCGTCACGTCGGCGGCCGACGGGCGAGTCCGCAGCATTGCCCGCGTCCACGACCTCGCGCCACGGCTCCACCCGGACCGGCTGCTGCCGGGGCTGGACGGCGCGGAGCGGCTGTTCGACGCCGTCGACCGGCCGCCGGCGGGCGCGGCAAGCTGGTTCGGCGAGCCCGTCGCGTTGAGCCGCCCTGGCGACTCGAACGCCGAGCCCCAGGTCGTGCGCGCGCCCGACGGGACGTGGTACGTCGTCGCAAGCCGCGGGCTCGACGTGCGCGGCTGTGATCTCTGGCATGTCGTCACGCCGCGGGGGCGGGCCCCGACCGCGACGGCCGTGCCGATCCGTTCGGAGCAGGCCCTCGACGGTGTCACCTGCTCGGCGGCCGTCGGCTCCACCGTCGCCGTCGCCGAGAACGTCGTCGAGCCAGAACAGCCCGGCGTGACCGACGACTCGCCGGTCGCGGTCGCGGTCGGCCGGCTCGGCGTGGACGGTACGACCGTCGACCTCGCGCCCGGCCTCCCCACGGCCGGCGCGGCGGTGGGCGCCGAACGCTCCTGGCTCACCGCGGTTCCGGACGGCTACCTGCTTGCCTACCAGGACGCCCTGGGCGTCGAGATCGCGCACAGCGGCACCGGCGTGGCCTACGTCCCGCGCGGCACGATCCACGTGCAGCCCCCCCGGCTGGGCCGCATTGCCGCCGGCCGCGACGCGCTCTACCTGCC
>CBQZLL010000337.1:0-2368 GCA_967749945.1 uncultured Frankiaceae bacterium | reverse complement strand
CGAGCGCGTGCAACATCACGACCGGCGACGGCAACTACGACCCGGCGCTGATGCGTCGTGGCCTCGCGACGAACGTCGCCAACGGCTGCAAGGCGGAGAAGGCGTCGACCGCCTGCTGGCACCAGGTCCAGGCTGCGGGCCTGCCCGACCGGTTCATCCAGGGCGTCGAGATCGACCCGCACGACCCCAAGACCGTCTACGTCGCGATGGCGACGTTCAGCCGGCACTGGACGTACGATCCGGCGTCGTTCCAGCCGGGCGTCGTCTTCAAGTCGACGGACGGTGGGGCGACGTTCCACGACATCAGCGGCAACCTCCCGCAAACCTTCGGCTCGGACCCGCTCGTCGTCGGGGAACGGCTGCTCGTCGCGACCGACGTCGGCATCTTCGCGACGCCGCGCGGCGCGCCGGGCGAGTGGGTGCCGTTCGGCACCGGGATCCCGTTCGCCGTTCCGGCCATCGAGATCTCGACGAACCCGCAGCAGACGAAGGTCGTGGCGGCAACGCACGGCCGCGGTGTCTGGGTCCTCTCGCTCACCGGCAAGGCGGGACCCGGTGCATCCGGCGGGGGCAAGCCCGGCGGCACCGGCGGTACCGGCGGCTCCAGGATCCCGACCACCGGGCTTCCCGGCTGGGTGCTGCTCGGCGCACTGCCCGTGCTCACCGGGACTGTGCTGCTCCGTCGGCGGCTGCGAGCGGCGCGGGAGTGACGCGCGAGTGACCCTCGGCATCACGCTCGTCTCGTTGCCGATGCGGCTCGTCGCGGTGCCCGGCGGCGACCTCGCCTGCCACGACGTCGCGCCCGCGGCGGGGCCGGTGGTCGCGACCGCGGTGTTCGTGCCGGGGTACACGGGCAGCAAGGAGGACTTCGCGTTGCTCGCGGCGCCCGTGACCGCCGGTGGCGTCCGGTACGTCGCCGTCGACCAGCGCGGCCAGTACGAGTCGCCCGGGCCCGACGACGCGGCGGCGTACACGTCCCAGGCGCTCGCGGCCGACCTGCTCGCCCTGCTCGCCGGGCTCGGCGACGGCCCGGTGCACGTCGTCGGTCACAGCTTCGGCGGGCTCGTCGCGCGCGCGGCGGCGATCGCGGCGCCCGAGGCGTTCGCGTCGTTGACGCTGCTCGGCTCCGGCCCGGCGGGCCTCACCGGCCCGCGAGTCGACCGGATGCGCGCGCTCGAGCCGTTGCTCGACGAGCCGGACGGCATGGCGGCCGTGTTCGAGGCGATCGTCGGCTTCGCGCCCGCGCCCCCGCCGAACGACGTGCGCGCGTTCCTGCGACGGCGGTTCCTCGCGTCGAGCCCGGCCGGGCTGCGCGCCATGGGCCGGGCGGTGACCGACGAGCCCGACCGCGTCGCCGAGCTGCGCGCGACCGGTGTACGGACGCTCGTCCTCGCCGGGCAGCACGACGACGCGTGGCCACCGGAGGTGCAGCGCGAGATGGCCGACCGCCTCGGCGGGCCGTTCAGGGTCGTCCGGGGCGCGGTGCACTCCCCGGCCGCCGAGGCGCCCGCGGAGACTGCACGGATGCTGCTCGACTTCTGGCTCGGCCGGTGACGTTCGCGGGCCGCGCGGTGCTCGTCACGGGCGCGTCGCGCGGGATCGGCCGGGCCGTCGCGGTCGCGTTCGCGGCGGCGGGTGCGCGGGTCGCCGTGCACTACTACTCCGGGGCGGACGCCGCCGCGGAGACGCTCGCCGCGCTCACCGGCGACGGGCACGTCGCGATCCGCGCCGACCTCGCCGACCCGGCGGCGGTCCGGTCGATGGTCGACGACGCGGCCGCTGCGCTCGGCGGGCTCGACGTCCTCGTCAACAACGCCGGCGTCTACGTCGAGCACCGCATCGCCGACGTGACGTACGACGAGTGGCAGGTCGCGTGGACGCGGACCGTCGCCACCAACCTCGTCGGCGCCGCGAACGCCTGCTTCTGCGCGGTCCCCCACCTCCGCGCCCGCGGCGGCGGCGCGATCGTCAACGTGTCGTCGCGCGGCGCGTTCCGCGGCGAGCCGGACCACCCGGCGTACGGCGCCAGCAAGGCCGGTCTCAACGCTCTCGGCCAGTCGCTCGCCCAGGCACTCGGCCGGTACGGCATCCAGGTCGGCACAGTCGCGCCGGGCTTCGTCGAGACCGAGATGGCGTCGCCGTACCTCGACGGCCCGGACGGCCCGTCGATCCGCGCCCAGTCACCACTCGGCCGGATCGCGCGGCCTGAGGAGGTCGCGGCGGTGGTGCTGTTCCTCGCGTCGCCCGAGGCGGCGTTCACGACGGGCACGATCGTCGACGTGAACGGCGCGTCGTACCTCCGCACCTAGGGCGTGGCGAAACGGCCCGGATCGGTTCGGCCGTCCCAGAACTTCGTGATCTTGGCGAG
>CBQZLL010000336.1:0-2455 GCA_967749945.1 uncultured Frankiaceae bacterium | reverse complement strand
ATGCACCGTGCTGGATGCCGCTCGCGACGATCACGGATTGAGAGACACGCCCTAGCGGACCACTAGCTGGGCGTGCATCGCCGGGTGGACCTGGCAGGTGAGCGCGTAGTCGCCGACGGCGAGCGGCCGGGACAGCGTCGCGGTCAGGCCGTCCGCGGTGATGACCTTGCTCGAGAAGATCGACTGCGTGCTGCCCTCGGGGGTGATGAGGAGGTTGTGCGGCAGCTGCTGCGGGTTGGTGAACGTCACGCTCGTCGCGCCCGCGGCGACGCGGTAGCAGCCGTACTGGAACTTCAGCTCGCTCGCGTGTACGGCCACCGCGACCTGGTCGAGCTGACCGGCGGTGCACGCGAAGTACTTGTCGTCGTCCGGGGGGATCGAGGTGGGGTTCGCAGCGGGCGGGGCGACGGCGGTGTCCGGGCGGATCGCTGCCGCCGCGACCGCCACGACCGCGACGACGCCGAGGGTCGCACCGGCCAGCGCGAGCGACGTACGGACCGCCTGCCGGCGGCGGACGCTACGGACCAGCCGGTCCGTCGGGGCAGGGACCGCCGGCGCATCGTCGGCGCGGTGGCGCAGGATCGCGCGCAGTTCGTCGTTGAGATCAGGCATCGGGCACCTCGGGGAAGTCGGGCGAGAGGTCGGTACGCAGCGCGGCCAGGCCGCGCGACACCGCGGACTTCACGGTGCCGGGGCGGCAGCCGAGCCGGTCGGCGGTGTCGGCCTCGGAGAGGTCGAGATAGAAGCGCAGGACGAGCGCCGCGCGCTGGCGGGACGGCAGCCGCAGCAGCGCCGCCCAGAGCCGGTCGCGGGTCGCGACGTCGGGGAGGTCGTACGGAACGGGCGTCACGTCGGCGGCGTGGCTGCGTTCGAGCCGGAGGCGGCGGGCGCGGTTGCGGACCCGGTTGACGACGGCGCGGTGCAGGTACGCGCCGAACGCCGTCTCGTCGCGCAGCCCGCCGATCCGCGACGCCGCGTGCAGGAACGCCTCCTGCGCCACGTCCTCGGCGGCCGCGCGGTCGCCGGTCAGCAGGTACGCGAGCCGGGTCGCGCCGGGGAGGTGGGCGCGGTAGAGCTCGGTGATCCGCGCGGGCGAGGCGAGCACTCCCTGCCTCCCTCCGGCGTACGCCGCCGTGCCGTCTGTCGTCATGGCCCGACGCCCATGCTGAACACCACCCGGTGGCCCTGCTCGTACCCGGTGTCGTAGCCGGCGCCCCGCGCACCCATGACGACGAGCACGAACGCGGGCATCGGCCTCATGGGAGAAAGACACCCGGTGACAGGGATCGGTTCCACCGCCCGTTACGCTCGGGGGGTGTCCCGCATCCGACTCGCCGTGATCTTCGGCGGCCGCAGCACCGAGCACTCCATCTCCTGCCTGTCCGCGGGCAGCGTGCTGCGCGCCGTCGACCCCGACCGCTACGAGGTCGTCGCGATCGGCATCGCCCCCGACGGCCGGTGGGTGCTCGCGGGCGACGACCCGGCTGCGCTGGAGGCGCGCGGGTCCGACCTGCCGTCGGTCGACGCCTCCACCGGCGCCGCCGTGGCGCTCGCCGGCGACCCGAGCGTCAAGGGCCTGCTCGTCCTCGAACCCGGCGATGTCCCGCACGCGCTGACGTCGGTGGACGTCGTGTTCCCGCTGCTGCACGGGCCGTATGGCGAGGACGGCACGCTGCAGGGACTGCTGGAGCTGGCCGGCGTGCCGTACGTCGGCAGCGGCGTCCTCGCGAGTGCGGTCTGCATGGACAAGGAGTACATGAAGGTCCTGCTCGCCGCGCGCGGGCTGCCGGTCGGGCCGTACGCCGTCGTCCGTCGCGGCGATCCCGACCCGCACGCGGCGGTCGAGGGGCTGGCGTACCCGCTGTTCGTGAAGCCGGCCCGCGGCGGATCGAGCCTCGGCATCAGCAAGGTGACGTCGCCGGACGGCCTGCTGCCCGCGTTGGGGACCGCGTGGACGAACGACCCCAAGGCGCTCGTCGAGCAGGGCGTACCCGGGCGCGAGCTGGAGTGTGCAGTGCTGCAGGGCCGCGGCGGCGCGGCGCCGGAGACGAGCCTGCCGGCCGAGATCCTCGTCGCGGGCGACTGGTACGACTTCGACGCGAAGTACCTCGACGACGCGACGCAGTTCGCGATCCCGGCGAACGTCCCGGCCGCCGTCGTCGACGAGGTGCGCGCGCTCGCGGCTCGGGCGTTCACGGCATTGGGGTGCGCCGGGCTCGCGCGGGTCGACTTCTTCCTCACCGACGAGGGGATCGTCGTGAACGAGGTCAACACCATGCCGGGCTTCACGCCGCAGTCGATGTACCCGCGGATGTGGGCGGCGACCGGCGTGCCGTACCCCGAGCTCGTCGACCGGCTCGTGTCACTCGCGCTGGAAGCGGGAACCGGCCTGCGCTAAGGCGTGATCTTGGCGAGGTTCTGCACGCATACGGTGCAAACCATCGCCAAGATCACG
>CBQZLL010000335.1:0-2480 GCA_967749945.1 uncultured Frankiaceae bacterium | reverse complement strand
AAGGGCGAGGACATCACCATCGTGATGGGCGTCAACGACGACAAGTACGACCCCGCGACCCACCACGTCCTGTCCAACGCGTCGTGCACGACCAACTGCGTCGCGCCGCTCGCCAAGGTGCTGCTCGACACGTTCGGGATCGTCAAGGGCTTCATGACGACGACCCACGCGTACACCAACGACCAGGTCATCCTCGACTTCCCGCACAGCGACCTGCGCCGCGCGCGGGCCGCCGCGCAGAACATCATCCCGACCACCACCGGCGCAGCGAAGGCCGTGTCGCTCGCGATCCCCGCCCTCAAGGGCAAGCTCGACGGCTTCGCGATGCGCGTGCCCGTCGTCGACGGCTCGGTCACCGACCTGGTCTGCGTGGTCGAGCGCGAGACCACCGCGGACGAGGTGAAGGCGGCGTACGAGAAGGCCGCGACGAGCGGGCAGCTCGCCGGGTACCTCCGGTACACCGAGGACCCGATCGTGTCGTCCGACATCGTCGGCGACCCGCACTCGTGCATCGTCGACGCGACGCTGACGATGGCGAACGGCAACCTGGTGAAGGTCGTCGGCTGGTACGACAACGAGTGGGGATACTCCAACCGCCTCGCCGACCTCGCGGCCCTCGTCGGCGCCAGCCTCTAGATGCGCTCGATAGACGACCTGGCGGTCGACGGACGCCGGGTCCTCGTCCGCTGTGACCTCAACGTCCCGCTCGACGGCGACCGGATCGCCGACGACGGACGGATCGTCGCGTCGCTGCCGACGATCCGCGCGGTCCTCGACCGCGGCGGCTCCGTCGTGGCGTGCAGCCACCTCGGTCGCCCCACGGGCAAGCCCGACCCGAAGTACGGCCTCGCCCCGGTCGCGCGGCGGCTGTCCGGGCTGCTCGGCCGGGACGTCCCGCTCGTCGCGCACGGCGCACCCGCGCCCGGGCCCGTCGCGCTACTGGAGAACCTCCGGTTCGACCCGCGCGAGGAGGCCGGCGACGAGTCCTTCGCGCGGGAGCTGGCGGCGTACGGCGACTGCTACGTCGGCGACGGCTTCGGCGCGCTGCACCGCGCCCACGCCAGCGTCGTCGGCGTCCCGCGGCTGCTCGAGCACGCGGCCGGGTACCTCGTCCGCAAGGAGATCGAGGTGCTCCGGGCGCTCACGAACGACCCGCGGCGACCGTATGCCGTGGTGCTCGGCGGTTCGAAGGTCAGCGACAAGCTCGCCGTGATCACGAACCTGCTCGGGCTCGTCGACCGGTTGCTCGTGGGCGGGGGGATGTGCTTCACCTTCCTCGCCGCCCTCGGGCACGGGGTCGGCGACTCGCTGCTCGAAGCGGACCAGGTCGACGCCGTCCGCGGCATGCTCACGACCGCGCACCAGCGCGGCGTCGAGCTGTTGCTGCCAACCGACGTCGTCGTGGCCCGCGAGGTCAGCGCCGACGCGGAGACGCGGGTCGTGCCCGCCGACGCGATCCCGTCCGGCTGGAAGGGACTGGACGTCGGCCCGGACACGGTGGCGGCGTTCGCCAAGGCGCTGGCCGACGCGCAGACGGTGTTCTGGAACGGCCCGATGGGCGTCTTCGAGGTCGCGCCGTTCGCGAGCGGCACGAGGGGGGTCGCGGAGGCCGTCGCGGCGAGCCCGGGGATGACGGTCGTGGGCGGCGGCGACTCGGCCGCGGCCGTACGCCAGTTCGGCATCGCCGACCGGTTCGGGCACATCTCGACCGGCGGGGGAGCCTCGCTGGAGTACCTGGAGGGCAAGACCCTCCCCGGCGTCGCCGCCCTGGAGGACTAGATGGCCAGAAAGCCGCTGATGGCCGGCAACTGGAAGATGAACCTCAACCACCTCGAGGCCATCCAGCTCACCCAGAAGCTCGCGTTCGCGCTCGACCCGGCCGACTACGACGCCGTCGAGGTCGTCGTACTGCCGCCGTACACCGACCTCCGGAGCGTGCAGACGCTCGTCGACGGCGACCGGCTGCTGCTCGGCTACGGCGCGCAGGACCTGTCGGCGTACCCGAACGGCGCGTACACCGGCGACGTCTCCGGCGCGATGCTCGCCAAGCTCGGCTGCCGCTACGTCGTGGTCGGCCACTCGGAGCGCCGCGAGTACCACCGCGAGGACGACGCGCTGGTCAACGCCAAGGCGAAGGCGGCGTTCGCGAACGGCATGACCCCGATCGTCTGCGTCGGCGAGCCGCTCGCCGTGCGCCAGGCGGGCGGCCACGTCGCGCACGTCGTCGCCCAGCTCGACGCGGGCCTGGACGGCATCACGGCGGAGCAGGTGGCGACGATCGTCGTCGCGTACGAGCCCATCTGGGCCATCGGGACGGGCGAGGTGGCGACCCCGGCCGACGCGCAGGAGGTGTGCGGCGCGATCCGGGCTCGCCTCGCCGCGCTCTACACGACGGAGATCGCGGACGGCATCCGGGTCCTCTACGGCGGCTCCGGGAAGGCCGGCAACATCGCCGCGCTGATGGCCGAACGGGACGTCGA
>CBQZLL010000334.1:0-2480 GCA_967749945.1 uncultured Frankiaceae bacterium | reverse complement strand
CCCCGAGACCCTGCGCCATCATGCCGCTCCATGTCCGGTCGAAGGCCGGACCGCGGGTGGACCTCTCCGCGTGGGCGGGCGCCGAGCCCACGACCGAGGTGCTCCGCGCGGTCACCTCGAAGGTCATGAGCGACGTCGCCGCGCTCGTCGGCGAGCTGCGCGGCGGGACGCCCCCGGAGACGCCGTACGCGTACCGGAGCGACGACACCAGGCGCAGCGCGTGACGCGCGCGGCCGTCCTCGGCACGGGGTCGTGGGGCACGGCCTATGCCGCCGTCCTCGCCGACGCGGGCACCGACACCGTGCTGTGGGCGCGCCGCGCGGAGCTCGCGGACACCGTACGCACGAAGCACGAGAACCCCGACTACCTGCCTGGCGTCGCGTTGCCCGAGTCGCTCGACGCGACGCACGACCCCGAGGAAGCGCTGCGGGGCAGCGATTTCGTCGTCTTCGCGATCCCGTCGCAGACGCTGCGCGAGAACCTCGCGCACTGGGCCACGCTCGTCCCGCGCGACGCGGTGCTCGTCTCGTTGATGAAGGGCGTCGAGCTCGGGACGACCAAGCGGATGAGCGAGGTGATCGCCGAGGTCGCCGACGTCCCGGCCGAACGCATCGCCGTCGTCTCCGGCCCCAACCTGGCCAGGGAGATCGCGCAGAAGCAGCCCGCCGCGACCGTCGTCGCGTGCGCCGACGCGGACGCGGCGACCCGGTTGCAGGGCGCGTCGCTGACGCCGTACTTCCGCCCGTACACGAACACCGACGTCGTCGGCTGCGAGCTCGGCGGCGCGGTGAAGAACGTCATCGCGCTTGCCTGCGGCATGGCCGAGGGCATGGGCTTCGGCGACAACACCAAGGCTTCGCTGATAACCCGCGGCCTCGCCGAGATGGCCCGGCTCGGGACGGCGCTGGGCGCGGACCCACTGACGTTCGCCGGGCTCGCGGGCCTCGGCGACCTCGTCGCAACCTGTACGTCACCGCTGTCGCGCAACCGCACGGTCGGCGAGCAGCTCGGGCGCGGGCGTTCGCTCGACGACATCGTCGGCGAGATGCGGATGGTCGCGGAGGGCGTGAAGTCGAGCCAGTCGATCCTCGACCTCGCGACGAAGCACGACGTCGAGATGCCCATCGCGCAGCACGTCGCGCACGTCGTACACGACGGCATGGCACCGCAGGACATGCTGCGGTCGTTGATGTCCCGCGAGGCGAAGTCCGAGAAGTCGTGAGCGACGACATCTACACCCGCGCGGTCCACCTCCCGGACCCGCCGGTCCCGGCCGAACGCCCGCTCGGCCTGCCGACGTACCGGACGTCGGCGTTCGTCTTCGAGACCGCGGAGGCGTACGCCGACGTGCTCGGCAACCGCGCCCCCGGCTACGTGTACACCCGGATCGACAACCCGACGGTCGACGCGTTCGCGAACGCCGTAGCGATGCTCGAAGGCGCGGAGGCAGCGCAGGCGTTCGCCTCCGGGATGGCCGCGATCTCGACGGTGCTGCTGACGTTCCTCGCCGCGGGCGACCACGTCGTCGCGCAACGCTCGCTCTACGGCGGCACGTACTCGCTGCTCGCGCGACTGCTGCCCCGGCTCGGCGTCGAGGCGACGCTCGTCGGCTCGGTCGACGAGGCCGCCGCCGCGATCCGGCCCAACACCAAGGTCGTCTACGGCGAGACCATCGCCAACCCGACGCTCGACGTCGCCGACGTGCCCGGGTTCGCGGCCGTGGCGCACGAGGCGGGGGCGCTGTTCGTCGTGGACTCGACGTTCGCGACGCCGGTCGTCTGCCGGCCGCTGGAGTGGGGTGCCGACGTCGTGATCCACTCCGCGACGAAGTACCTCGGCGGCCACACCGACGCGACCGGCGGCGTCGCGGTCGGCTCGGCCGCGCTGATGCGTGAGGTCCGCGCGCTGCGTACCGACCTCGGCGGGTCGCTGTCGCCGGACGAGGCGTTCCTGCTGCACCGCGGCATCGCGACGTTGCCGCTGCGGGTGGACCGGCAGTGCGAGTCGGCGCTCGCGTTCGCGGCGGCGTTGAGCGCGCACCCGGCGATCGTGGCGGTGGCCTATCCCGGGCTGCCCGCCAGCCCGCACCACGACCTCGCGACGAAACTGTTCGACGCGCGTCGCGGCTCGACGCGGTACGGCGCCGTCGTCACCATCGCGCCGCGCGGTCCGCGCGAGGCCGGTCAGGCGATGTGCAACCGGCTGCGTCTGGCGTACAACGCGACCAGCCTCGGCGGCACCGTGACGAAAGTGAGCCACGTCGCGTCGACGACGCACCGCCAGCTCGACGACGCCGCGCTGCGCGCGGCAGGCATCGCGCCGTCGGCGGTGCGTGTGAGCATCGGGCTCGAGGACCCCGACGACCTGGTCGCCGACTTCTCCCAGGCGTTAGGGCGTGTCTGACGGATCAGCGGCCTGCTCCGCAACGCCCGGACCGCGCGTCGCGGCGTTGTCCTCGCCGCCGATAGAACACCGCTATC
>CBQZLL010000333.1:0-2494 GCA_967749945.1 uncultured Frankiaceae bacterium | reverse complement strand
TGATGAACCCCGCCCACTCCGGGTACGCCGCGAAGTCCGCGATGACCGCCATCACGTCCGCCGGTGCCGCATCCACCGTGATCGAGCTGCTCGCCTGGTCCGCCATGACCGGCAGCCTAATGCGGGCTCACCACTCGAGGACGTACGGGCGGCCGCTGCCGCGGAAGTACCCGACGTTGACGCACTCGGTACGCCCGATCCGCAGGTTGCCCGTCAACGGCGAGTGGACATGCCCGAACAGGCAGAGGTCGGGCTGCGTGTCGCGGATCGCGTCGAGGACCGCCTCGCTGCCGCGTTCGAAGCGGCGGGCGGCGGTGTCGTAGACGAGCCATGGCCACTGCGGCGGGATGTGGCAGCACAGCACGTCGACCGCGCCGACGGCGGCGACCTTGGCGGCGTACACGTCGTCGTCGATCTCCATTGGCGTCCGCATCGGCGTACGCAGGCCGCCGCCGACGAAGCCGAACGTCCGCCCGCCGATCTCCGTCGTCTCGCCGTCGAGGACGGTGATGCCGTCGCGAACGTAGTCGGAGTAGAGGTGCGGGACGTCGACGTTGCCGTACGTGAGGTACGTCGGCGTCGGGAACGCCGCGAACATGTCCTCGTACTGCTTGCGGATCGCCCGGTCCATGACCGCGAACTTGTCGCCGTCGATGCCCGACCACAGCTCCTGCGACCAGATCCGCGCGTCGTCGAACCGACGCGCGGTTCGTAGCTCGACGAGCTTGCGTACGGCGGGCACGCCGAACAGGTCGGCCATCAGGCCCGAGTAGTCGGCGTAGTCGATGAAGTGGATGAGGTCGCCGAGGCAGACGAGTGCGTCGGCGCCGTCGCCGGAGCGGGCAAGGGCGTCGGTCGCCCCGTGGACGTCGCTGACGACGTGGACCCGCATGGTCCCGAGCGTACGGCGTCAGGGCGTGTCTCATGACCCCCGGCCCCCGCGTAGCAGGCCAGTGGGGTCGTGCGACATGCCCTACCCGGTCTGGGAGACGTCGACCGAGACCGGCGCGGGGTTGGCGGGCGGGGCGTCGGTCGAGGTGAACGTCACCGCCGCGAGCAGCAGGAGGAACACGCCGACCGCGCCGAGCGCGCAGAGCAGCACCCGGCGCCGCTGCGCCCTGGCGTCGTCGATCCGCGCGATCCGGCCGCCGAACGGCGTCGTGCACGTGCCGCAGCGGTCGAGGTCGAGGGCGTTCGCGGCACCGCACTGGACGCACGGCCAGGTGGCGTTCGTCGTGGTGGTCGGCACGGGTTCGCCGAGGACCGCGGCGAGCGGCGCCGTGAGCGGGTCGACGGCGGCCGGGACGGCCACCAGGACCGGCGCCGCCACGACGGGCGCGGGCTCCGGGGGCGGGGGCGGGGGCGGGGGCGGCGTCGGCGTCGGCCGGAGGTCGGTCCAGCACAACGTGCACCACGGGTCGCCCGCGCGCACGACCGCAGCGCAGGACGGACACCGTTCGTTCGCCATAGGGGCTCTATCGGCCGAACGGCCCAGTCCCCTTTAGGCCGGAGAGCCGACGTGATACACACGGGGCCCCCTTTGCCTACATACAAGGACGAACGTGACATCCACCCTCCGAGTCCGTGCCGCACTCGGCGCGGCGGCCCTTGCGGCCGCGACGTCCGTGCTGACCGGCGCCACCCCCGCCCACGCCGTACCGTCCTGGGCCCCCGCCGCGACAGCGTCGATCCACCCCGGGGTCCAGACCGTCACCGCCGGCGGGCAGTGCACCGCGAACTTCGTCTTCTACGACTCGTCGAACAACGTCTACGTCGGCCAGGCGGCGCACTGCGCGTCGACCAGCGGCGCCACCGTGACGAACGGTTGCCAGGCGACGTCGCGCGGCCTCAACACCGCGGTCACCGTCGGCGGCGCCTCGCGGGTCGGCCGCATCGTGTACTCGTCGTGGCTCGCCATGCAGGCGCCGGGCGCCAATCCGACCGCGAGCGAATGCGCGTACAACGACTTCGCGCTGGTGAAGCTCGACCCGCTCGACTACGGCAGGGTCAACCCGTCGATCCCGTTCTGGGGCGGCCCGTCGGCCGTGCTGACGACGGGCACCGGGTCGTTCTCGGACGTGTACAGCTACGGCAACTCCAGCCTGCGTCTCGGCCTCACGACGTTGAGCCCGAAGCAGGGCGTGACGACGACGTCCGACACGGGCAACGCGTGGGGCCGTGACGTGTACACGGTGACGCCGGGCATCCCGGGTGACTCGGGCTCGGCGTTCCTCGACGCGCAGGGCCGGGCGATGGGCGTGCTCGCGACCCTGTCGGTGGACGGCAGCAACGGCGTCAACGACGTCAACCACATCCTGAACTACCTGCGCGCGCACTCGACGTACACGTCACTCCAGCTCGCGCTCGGCACCGAGGCGTTCTCGCCGCTCCTCTAGGGGGGCTTGGCGAAACGGCCCGGATCGGTTCGGCCGTCCCAGAACTTCGTGATCTTGGCGAGGTTGTGCACCATATGCGTGCAGAACATCGCCAAGAC
>CBQZLL010000332.1:0-2511 GCA_967749945.1 uncultured Frankiaceae bacterium | reverse complement strand
GGCCGGGTCGTCAATATCGCGTCGATATACGGGCGTGAATACGGCGGCAGCGGCCCCTATATGGCGGCCAAGGCGTCTCTGATCGCCACCTCAAAGCACTTAGCGTTGACGCTGGCGAAGGACGGCGCGCTGGCCCTGCTGATCCAGCCGCAGGTCTAGAGCGAAGCGAGGAACGCCCGCACCTCGGCGTGCGTACGGTCCGGCAGCTCGAACTGCGGGACGTGCCCGCAGTCGGGCAGCACCACGGACACCGCCGACGGCAACGCCTCCGCGACGTGCCGCGCGAAACCGCTGGGCACCAGGCGATCCCGCTCGCCCCAGACGAACAGCGCGGGCGGGACGAGCGACGGCAGCCGCGACCAGAAGCCCTCGTCGCCGAACGCGTCGTCGAGGTAGATCTGCCGCAGCGACGAGAAGAACGCGACGCGGTATGCCGCCCGCTTGTACACGCGGACGAACTCGCCGGCGGCGGCGTCGTACGACTGCGCGGTGAGCCGGTCGGGCTGCGCGAACATCCGCCGCATCGTGACCCGCGCCATCGTCCGGGTCATCGGCAACGGCAGCACCGCCGCCTCGGGCCGGGCGAGCCGGACGACTGGTACGAACTGCCGCAACCGACGGAAGGCCACCGCCGGCGCGAGCAGCAGCAGCGCGCGGACGCGTTCGGGTTCGAGCAGCGCGATCTCCAGCGCGACCCGGCCGCCGAGGCTGTTCCCGAGCAGCACCGCGCTGTCCAGCCCCACGGCGTCGAGGTAGTCGGCGAGCCAGCGGGCGAAGAAGCGGGCGTCGTACGAGCCGTACGGCGCGGCCGACGCGCCGTGCCCGGGCAGGTCGGGCGCGAGGACGCGATGGTCGGCCGCGAGGTCCCAGATCGTCGGGAGCAACGACGCGTTCGTCGCGCCGAGGCCGTGCAACGCGACGACGGGCAGGCCGTCGGCCGGACCCGCCTCGAGGTGGAACGTCCGCGTCCGCGCCGCGGGCACCATCGCGGACCGCGGGTACCGTACGGGCCGGTCCGGCGACGCGGCGAACAGGCCGTCCAGTCGCAGTGACAGCGACAGGTCGCCGTCGACGCGCAGCCGCCCGTCGAGGAACGCCGCGACACCGCTCGCCCGCCCCTCGACCACATCGCGCAACGTCCCGGGCTTCGCGGTCACCGTCGTCGTCGGCGTCGCGACGTCGTCCACGACGGTCACGACGCCGCGCTTGATCGAGACGGACACCGCATGCCTGCCGTCGTCGAAGCGCACGACCGCGTCGACGTCGGCGAGCGCCGCGGACTCGGCGGCGACGCGGCGTTCGATGGCGGCAAGCAACGTCACGCGAACGCCTTCTCCAACGCGGCGAGTCCGTCGTCCAGGCCGTGCAGCAGGCGTTGCAGGTGCGGGAGCGTGCGACGGCAGCCGACGAGACCGAAGTGCACGCGGCCGTCGTACGACGTGACGGTGATGTTGAGCGCCTGGCCGTTGATCGGGATCGACAGCGGGTACATGCCGTCCAGACGCGCGCCGTTCCAGTACAGCGGGTACGCGGGTCCGGGCACGTTGGAGATGACCAGGTTGAACGGCGGCCGCACCCGTTGCGTCGCGCCCGGCACCTGCGTCAGCAGCAACGGCGACATGACCGCGGCAGACAACGCCGTGACCTGGAGTTGGGAGAGCCCGGCGAGCGACGCCTTGGCCTGCCGCGCGGACGCGCGGATCGCGAGCAGCCGCTCCTCGGGATCGGTGCGGTCGGTCGCAAGCGAGACGAGTACCGCGCCGACGGCGTTGCCGTGACCCTCGTCCTCGTGCGTCCGCAACGACACCGGGTTCATCGCGACGAGCGGCGCGTCCGGCAGCGCGTCGAGGTCGAGCAGGTAGTGACGCAATGCCGCCGCGCACATCGCGAGGACCACGTCGTTGACGGTCGCGCCCGCGGCCTTGCCGACCGCGCGTACCCGGGACAGCTCCCAGTCCTGCGCGGCGAACCGGCGGCTGCCGGTGATGGGAACGTTGAGCAGGCTGCGCGGCGCGCGGCCCGGCAGCGAGAGCAGCCGCGGTGCCAGACCGATGGCGTCGGAGAGCGCGTGCGCGCCCGCGTCGAGCAGACCGGTGAGCGATGGCGCGCCGTCCCGCCCGCTTCGCGTGGTGTCGCGCGGCGACTCGTACGGCATCGGCACGTCGCGGTCGTCGGGGTCGCGAGAGAGGCTGTGTTCGAGCATCCGGATCGCGGAGACGCCGTCGAGCAGCGCGTGGTGCACCTTGGTGTAGACGGCGAACCGGCCGTCGTCGAGGCCCTCGATGAGGTGCGTCTCCCAGAGCGGGCGGTGCCGGTCGAGGAGGGTGCTGTGCAACCGCGACGCCAGCGCGAGCAGCTCGCGGACCCGGCCGGGACGCGGCAGCGCGGAGTGCCGGACGTGGTGTTCGAGGTCGATCGCGCCGTCGTCGGCCCACGCCCACTGGCCCAGGGTGGACAGCCCTCTGTACGGCCTGCGCCGGAACAGCGGCGCGACGTCGGTGACCGCGAGCG
>CBQZLL010000331.1:0-2523 GCA_967749945.1 uncultured Frankiaceae bacterium | reverse complement strand
GCTCGGTGTCGAGCACCGCGCTCAACGCGTAGAGGTCGGCGAGCCGCACGCCGGGCAGGTCGCGGACGGCGGGGTCGACGTCGCGCGGCAACGCGAGGTCGAGGAAGAACAACGGCCGGCCGTCGCGGCGTTCGAGCGCGTCCTTCACCGCCGCGGCCTCGACGACGAGCCCGGTGGCACCGGTGGACGACACGACGAGGTCTGCGTCGACGAACGCGTCGGTCAGGTCGTCGAGCCCGATTCCCTTGCCCCCCAACGTCTTCGCCAGGGCAGTCGCGTGCTCGCGAGTGCGGTTGGCGACGACGATCTCGCCGACGCCCTCCTTGCGCAGCGTCGTACCGGCGAGGGCGCCCATCGAGCCCGCGCCGACGATGAGAACCCGGGTGTCAGGGCCGAGCGGGCCGAGCCCGGCCGTCGCGACGCGAACGCCGATGCCGACGAGTGAGGCGCCGGCGCGGCCGATGGCGGTCTCCGTACGGACCCGCTTGCCGACGCGCAACGAGTGGCGAAACAGCTCGCCCAGGACGCGACCGACCGCGTTCTCGTCCTGCGCTTGCTTGAAGGCGCTGCGTACCTGGCCGAGGATCTGCCCCTCGCCGACGACCATCGAGTCGAGGCCCGAGGCGACGGCGAACAGGTGCTGGACGGCGCGTTCCTCGTAGTGGACGTAGAGGTGGTCGGACAGCTCCTCGCGGGTCGCGCCAGACAGCCGGGCGAGGAGGTCGGTGACCTCCTGGACGCCGCCGTGGAACCGGGTGACGTGGGCGTAGACCTCGACCCGGTTGCACGTCGAGAGGACGAGCGACTCGACGACACTGCCGCCCTGTTGCAGGTCGTGCAGCGCCTTGGGGACGTGGTCGCCCGAGATAGCAGCGCGTTCGAGCAGGTCGACCGGCGCGGTCTTGTGGGACAGGCCCACCACCAGGACGCTCACAGTTCCACCACCTCGGGCAGGACGGTCCGCAGGCGGGCGACCGCGGCCTTGCGCTGCTCGTGGAACGAGAGGATCTGCAGCTCGATGGAGAGGTCGACCTTGCGCAGGTCGACGCCGGCGGGGACGTTCAGGACGACGGGGGCGAAATTGAGGATGCTCGTGACGCCCGCCGCGACGAGGCGGTCGGCGACGTCCTGCGCGGCGTGCGCGGGGGTCGCGATGACACCGATGGACGCGCCCGACTCGACGACGATCTCGCCGAGGTCGTCGACGTGGCGGACTGTGACGCCGGCCAGCTGTTCGCCGACCCTTCGCTGGTCGGCATCGACGAGTGCGGCGATACGGAACCCGCGTTCGGCGAACCCGCCGTAGTTGGCGAGCGCGTGGCCCAGGTTGCCGACGCCGACGATGACGACGGCCCAGTCCTGCGTCAGGCCGAGCTCGCGGGAGATCTGGTGGACGAGGTACTGGACGTCGTAGCCGACGCCGCGGGTGCCGTAAGAGCCGAGATGCGAGAGGTCCTTGCGGACCTTGGCCGAGTTGACGCCCGCGGCGAGCGCGAGAGCGTCGGAGGAGATCGTCTCTGAGCCCGCCTCGGCGAGGCTAGCCAGGGCCCGGAGGTACACCGGAAGCCGTGCGACCGTCGCCTCCGGGATGCTCCGCGAGCCAGTCACGCGACGTCCCTGGTCGACACGAATCTCCTCAGCACGAGCCTTGGTCCCGGCCACACGTCGAGTCCGGGCCGCCCGCTTGTGCCATTGAGAATACGCCTTGTGAACGCCCGCACAAACTCGGGCATCAGGCGTCCGGGTGCGGAACGCCGCCGCACCCATCTGCCTGGGGCTGCGGCCGATCCTTCTGTCTGCCTACGGCGTACCTGGGTCCGGTGTCCACGTGAAGACTGGACCGACGGATCCCGAGGTACCGACCGTCAGCGTGACCACGATGCCGTTCACCGAGACGCACACCCCGGCCGGATTCGTCGTCGACCGACGGCGTACCGTGAACGGCACAGGCCCACCCTGGTTGACGACGTTGAGGTCACACACCGTCATGCCGCCGCCCGGGGTGATTGACGGCACGAACGTCACGTCACCGGCATCGACCGTCAGCCGGCCGCCCCCGCTCACTACCCCGTTCGCCCGGACGCAGAGATTCAGTCTCGACGACGTCTCCTGCCACGACGTCAACCAGACGTCACCACCCGCGGTTCGCTGGTTCAGGTACTCGGAGCGGTTGCCGGAGGTCGCCGTTTGGCATACCGCCGACTCCGGCGCGGACGACGTCGGCCGCGCGGGTAGCGCCGCGCCAACCGGGTCCGCGACGAACGCCGCGGTGGGAGTCGTGAGCGACGGAACCGGTAGCAAAACACGGGTGTGTGTGCTGCCCGCGGGCGTCACGACGTCGAGGCAGAGCCATGCCGCTCCGACGGCAGCGAAGGCGTCGAGCGAGTAGGTCGCATGCGTCGACGGATCAGCTGCGTCACCGATCTCTCCGGAGAACAGCGGATGCGGGCCGGGAACGAGATTGCCCGGGGAGGTCGCGCACGCGGCACTGTTGGTGTCAATGGACGGAACGCCCCCGCCGCC
>CBQZLL010000330.1:0-2549 GCA_967749945.1 uncultured Frankiaceae bacterium | reverse complement strand
GAGGCGGCTCATCGCGTTGATGACGCGGTCCATCGCGTCGCCGCCGCGCGGGTCGGTGAGGTTGGCGAGGAGCTTCAGCGTGAAGCGCATGAGGGTCGGTCGCGGCAGCCCGTACTTGGTCGCGTACTTCATGACGTTGGGGTTGCCGATGGCGTGCACGAAGATCCGGCCGAGCGTGTAGTAGCCGCCGTACCGCGCCTTGAGCTCGGCGGGGTAGCGCTGGAAGACGCGCTCGTCGTCACGCCGTAGCGCGTGCGTCGCGACCTCGGCGGCGAGCTCGCCGGACTCCATCGCGTACGCGATGCCCTCGCCGTTGAACGGGTTCACGACACCGCCCGCGTCACCCACGAGCATGAGGCCGCGGGCGTAGTGCGGTTGCCGGTTGAAGCCCATCGGGAGCGCGCCGCCCTGCACCCCGCCGACGGCGTTCTCCTCGGTGAATCCCCACTCGCTTGGCATGCCTACGAGCCACGCGGTCAGCAGCGCGCGGTAGTTGGTGTCGCGGAACGCGGCCGAGGTGTTGAGCAGGCCGAGGCCGACGTTCGACGTGCCGTCGCCGACGGGGAAGATCCAGCCGTAGCCGGGGAGCAGGGTGTCGCCCTGCCACAGCTCGAGGTGGCTCTCGAGGTACGTGTCGTTCGTCCGGGGGCTCTTGTAGTAGCGGCGGACGGCGACGCCCATCGGGCGGTCGTCGCGCTTCGCCAGGCCGAGGCTCAACGGGAGGCGACCGGACGCGCCGTCGGCAGCGACGACGAGCCGTGCGGTGTACGTGCGCTCCTCGGCGTCGTGACGTTCGCGCGGGTCCTCGGGGACGGGTCGTGCGGTCACGCCGGTCACCCGGCCGGCCGCGTCGAGGACGGGGCCGGTGACCTCGGTCAGCTCCTGCAGGCGGGCGCCGGCCTTCTGCGCGGTCCGGGCGAGGATCTCGTCGAAGTCGAGTCGCGTACGCACCAGGCCGAAGTCGGGGTAGGTCGCGAGCTCGGGCCACTTCAGCTCGAGGCGGCAGCCGCCGCCGATGATGCGCAGGCCCTCGTTGCGCGACCAGCCGGGCGTCGTCACGTCGACGCCCATCGCGATGAGGCTCTTGACCGCGCGCGGGGTCAGGCCGTCGCCGCAGACCTTCTCGCGCGGGAACGCGGACTTCTCGAGGAGGAGGACGTCGAGGCCCGCCTGGGCCAGGTGGTACGCCGTCGCGGAGCCGCCGGGTCCGGCGCCCACGACGATGACGTCCGCATCCACCGTGACTCCCGACTTTGTGAACGCTTTCACGAACTCGCCGGAGTCTACGCCCGTCCGCGCGGAGGACGCATCCCCGGGGGCCCGGCGGGGCGGCGGTCGGCGCGGCGGGCGCGGTGCACTGCGACGATGCCGCCGGTGAGGTCGCGCCACGCGACGTCCGTCCAGCCGTTCGCGGTGACGCGCGTGGCCAGGGCGCGCTGGTCGGGCCAGGCGCGAATCGACTCGGCCAGGTAGACGTACGCATCGGGGTTGCTGCTGACCCGCTTCGCGATCGCGGGGAGCGCGCGCATCAGGTAGTCGACGTAGACCGCGCGGAACGGTGCCCACGTCGGGTGGCTGAACTCGCACACCACCAGCCGCCCGCCGGGCTTCGTGACGCGGGCCAGCTCGCGGAGCCCCGCGTCGAGGTCGTGCAGGTTGCGCAGGCCGAACGAGATCGTCACCGCGTCGAAGACGCCGTCGGCGAACGGCAGCCGCAAGCCGTCGCCCGCGACGTAGTGGACGGTCGGGTGCGGGTTGCGACGGGTGCCCACGCGGAGCATGCCGAGGCTGAAGTCGCACGCGATCACGGTCGCGCCAGAGTCGTCGGCGAGCGCGGCGGACGACGTTCCGGTGCCCGCCGCGAGGTCGAGACACCGCTCGCCTGGCTTCAACGCGACCGCGGCGGCGGTCGCGCGGCGCCAGCCGCGGTCGCGGCCGAGGGAGAGCACGTCGTTGGTGAGGTCGTAGCGTGGCGCGACGTCGTCGAACATCGCCGCCACGTCGTGCGGCTGCTTGCCGAGGTCCGCGCGGGTCACGCCGCGACCCTACGGTGCACGAGCCGTCCGCCGAGCACGGTCGCGACGCAGCGCCCCGTGCCATGGCGGACGAGCGCGTCGTACGGGTCGCCGTCGACCGGGACATCGAACACCGCGAGATCCGCGCGGGCACCCGGCGCGAGCCGTCCGACGTCGTCGCGGCCGAGCGCGTACGCGCCGCCCGTCGTGGCCGCCTCGACCAGGCGGCGCGCGAGCGAGGCCGCCGGAAACCCTTGGGAGAGAGCGACTTCGCGCAAAGCCGCGAGCTCCTCCACCAGGTCGAGCGACGTAACCGACGCGCGCGAGTCGGTGCCGACGGCGACGGCGTTGCCCTCGTCGAGGTACGCCGCGACTGGCGCCTCACCTGCGCCGAGAGTCGCGTTCGACCGGACGCACAACGCGACCGTGGTGCCGCGCGCGCGCAACGTCGCGCGGTCGGTCGCGTCGACGTGCACGCCGTGCGCGATGTGTACGTCCGGACCGAGCAGACCGAGCGCGTCGGCGTGCGCGACG
>CBQZLL010000329.1:0-2586 GCA_967749945.1 uncultured Frankiaceae bacterium | reverse complement strand
CCGCTGCTCGTCACGCCCGGCTCGGAGCAGGTGCGCGCGACGATCGAACGCGACGGCCAGATGGCCGCGCTCGAGGAGATCGGCGCGACCGTCCTCGCCAACGCGTGTGGGCCGTGCATCGGGCAGTGGCAGCGCGACGACCTGCCGCCCGGCACCCGCAACTCGATCCTCAACTCGTACAACCGCAACTTCCCGAAGCGCAACGACGGCCGCGCCGAGACGCTGTCGTTCATCGCGTCGCCGGAGCTCGTCGTCGCGCAGTCGCTCGTCGGGCGGCTCGACTTCAACCCGGTGACCGACCCGATCACGGCGCCGGACGGGACGACGTTCATGCTGGAGCCGCCGGTCGCGCCGGAGCTGCCGGAGTCGTTCGACCCGGGGGAGTCCGGGTTCATCACGCCGCCCGCCGACGGCTCGTCGGTCGAGGTCGTCGTCAAGCCCGACAGCGAACGGCTGCAGCTGCTCGAGCCGTTCCCGGCGTGGGACGGCCAGGACTTCCTCGACTGCGCCGTGCTGATGAAGGCCACGGGCAAGTGCACGACCGACCACATCAGCCCGGCCGGCCCGTGGCTGAAGTACCGCGGGCACCTCGACCGGATCAGCGACAACCTGTTCATCGGCGCGGTCAACGCGTTCACGAGCGAGGTCGGGCGCGGCCTCAACGTCCTCACCGGCGCGACCGACGGGTACGCCGCGATCGCGCGCGACTACAAGGCGAAGAGCGTCCGCTGGGTCGCCGTCGGCGACGAGAACTACGGCGAGGGGTCGAGCCGCGAGCACGCCGCGATGGAGCCGCGCTACCTCGGCGGCGTCGCGGTGCTGGCGCGGTCGTTCGCCCGCATCCACGAGACGAACCTCAAGAAGCAGGGGATGCTGCCGCTGACGTTCGCCGACCCGGCGTCGTACGACCTGATCCGCTCCGACGACCGCATCGACGTCCTCGGGCTCGCCTCGCTCGCGCCCGGTCAGCCGGTGCGGGTGCGCGTACGGCACGCGGACGGTACGGCGGACGAGTTCGAGACGACGCACACCATGTCGGACGAACACGTCGCCTGGTTTCGCGCGGGGTCGTCGCTCAACGTCCTGACGGCGGGCTAGCCCTCGAAAGCGGCGAGGTCGCGCTCGGCGAACCGGCGGTGCCACCACTCCTCGTTGAGCACGACGAGCAGGCACTCGCGGACGGGGAACGTCGCGCCTTCGGGTGGCCAGCCCGGACCGACGAGCGGCGCCGTCTCGGTGTCGAGCTGCTCGTCGGTCAGGTCGTCCAGCACGCCCCGGACGAGCGCCATCGCCCGGTGGCGCAGCGCCAGTGCTTCGTCGAGCGACGGGCGGGCGTCGCGGTCGTGCGGCACTCCGGGGGTGGGCGGCATCGTGTCCCACGGCAGCGAGAGCGGGTGCCAGGGGCTCGGGTCGCCGGCGAGGCACCGGCCGACCCACGACTCGCTGGCGAACGCCAGGTGGCGCAGCGTCTGCACGAACGACCACTCGCCGTCGACCGACTCGTGCAGCCGGTCCGGGTCGAGCCGACGTGCGCGGTCGACGGTGGCTGCCCACAGCCGTTCGTCGACGTCCCACGCCTCGCGGAAGCCGTCGGCCGTGGTAGGCCGGAACTTCGGCCGCTCCGGATACCGCCGGTCGAGCTCGGCGTCGACCAGGGGCGCCACGTCGACACCGTTGAGGACGAGGTTGCGGAACTCGCCGTCGATCGTCGTGTCGGCGATCTCGACGCCCCGCATCGTCACGTTGAACAGGTCGGCGTTCCGGATGGTCGCGCCGTTGAACAGCACGGTGGTGAACCGGGCACCCGACAGGTTCGCCCGCTCGAACACGCTGCCGCTGAGGTCTTGGAAGTCACTCGTCATGGGAACACCACCACGGTCCGGGCACCGGTACCTGCCTCCATTGCGTCGAGCGCGGCGTTCACCTGGTCGAGCCCGATGCGGTTCGTGATGAGGCGATCGAGGTCGAGGTCGCCGGACGCGTAGAGGCCGAGGACGCGCGGGAAGTCGCGGGCAACGTCGGCCGAGCCGTAGACGCAGCCGACGATCGACCGCGCCTGGAAGAACAGCTCCAGCGCGCTGAACGACACGGGATCGTCGTGCCGGCCCGCGCCGACGACGACGACGGTGCCGCCGCGGCGGGTCGCCCGGTACGCGGTCTTGATCGTCGCCGACCGGCCGATCGCCTCGAACGCGTAGTCCGCGCCGCGGCCCTGCGTGAGGTCGCGGACCGCGGCCCCGACGTCGTCGTTGCCGTCGACGGTGTCGGTCGCGCCGAGGTCCCGGGCGAGCGCGCGCTTCTCCTCGGTGAGGTCGACGGCGACGATGCGCGACGCGCCCGCGTAGCGCGCCCCTTGGATGATCGACAGGCCGACGCCGCCGCAGCCGATGACGACGACCGAGTCGCCCGGCGCGACCTTCGCGGTGTTCACGACGGCGCCGAAGCCGGTCGTCACCGCGCAGCCGACGAGCGCGGCGATCTCGAACGGCACGTCGGACGGGATCAGCACGACAGCGCGTTCGAGGACGAGGGTCTCCTCGGCGAACGCCGCGCTGCCGAGCACGGGGGTCAGCCGCTCGCCGTCGA
>CBQZLL010000328.1:0-2591 GCA_967749945.1 uncultured Frankiaceae bacterium | reverse complement strand
GCGTCGGTGACATCACCGGCGACGGGAAGCCAGAGGTCGTGTTCGGTGCCGGCGACTACTGGGGCGGCACCGACAGCACCAAGGTCTTCGCGTTGCAGCTGGCGAGTGGGAGACCGGTGGCGGGGTGGCCGAAGGACACCAACGGCGTCACGAACGCGTCGCCCACGCTCGCCGACCTCGACGGCGACGGGATCCTCGACGTCGCCATCGCCACCTTCGGCAGCGCGCACATCGCCGGCAAGCCGGGCGGCAACGTGTACGCGTGGCGCGGCGACGGCTCGTCGATGAAGGGCTACCCGACCGCGTCGGACGGCGGCGTCGTCGTCGGCCAGATGGTGACCGTCGACCTGCGTGGCGACGGCGGCCAGGACCTGCTCGTCGCCATGGGCGCCCTCATCACCGCGCTCGACGGCGGGACGGGAGAGCACCTGTTCCATCTGGCCGAGGGCGCCAACGTCGGGTTCCAGAACGCGCCGGTCGTGACCGACGTCGAGGGCGACGGTCGCCTCGACGTGCTCGCGGCCGGCACCGTCAACACACCGGCCGGCGACGGGCGCGTCTACCGGTGGCAGCTGCCGGCGACGGCGCGACTCGGGTCGCTCGGGTGGCACGAGTTCCGGTTGGACCAGCACAAGACCGGATCGTTCACGCAGGGCTACGGCCCGACCACCGCGCTGCCGTCGACGCGCGTCGCCGGTGCCGATCGGTTCTCGACGGCGGCGGCGATGTCGAAGGTTCGCAGCCCCAACGGTGTCGGCACCGCATACGTGGCGACCGGGCTTGGCTTCGCGGACGCGTTGGCCGGCGGTCCTGCGGCCGACGCCGCCAACGGCACGGTGTTGCTCGTATCGCGGGACGCGGTGCCACCGGCGACGCGCGACGAGCTGGCGCGCGTCAGCCCGGACGACGTTGTCGTGCTCGGCGGTCCCGGTGCCGTGTCCGACGCAGTGGTGGAGGAGCTCGGTGCGCGGCGCATCGCCGGCGCGAACCGGTACGCGACGGCAGCCGCGATCAGTGCGGACACGTTCGACCCCGCGGTGCCGGTCGTCTACATCGCGACGGGTGAGTCGTTCCCCGACGCGCTCGCGGGCGCGGCTGCCGGCGCCCTCGAAGGAGGACCGGTGCTCCTCGTCACGAAGGGCGCCATACCGACCGAGACCGATGCGGAGCTGCGCCGCCTCGTGCCGCAGCGCATCGTCATCCTCGGCGGGAAGGCGGCGGTGTCGGCCGGTGTCGAGTCGTCACTCGCGCTGTACACGGTGCCCGGCGGGGTTACGCGCCTCGCCGGCGCCGACCGGTACGCCACGAGCGTGGCCGTCAGTGCGGCGACGTTCCCGGAGGCGGCGGCGCGCGTCTACCTGGCGACGGGCAGGAACTTCCCCGACGCGCTGGCCGGCGGCCCCGTCGCCGCCAACGGACCCGGGCCGCTCCTGCTCGTGCCCGGCGGCTGCATGCCCGTCGTCGTGCGCGCCGAGATCGAACGACTCGGTGCGCAGCGCATCGTGCTCCTCGGCGGCAACACCGCGGTCACCGGCGCTCTCTCGAGCTTCCAACCCTGCTGAACCAGCCGGCGAACGGGTAGGGGGTGCCGATGATCACGAGACGACTCGTTTCGCTGCTGCTCGTCGCGCCCCTTGTGCTGGGCGCGTGCAGTGGTGGGAAGGACACGGACGGGGACGCGTCGCCGACGACGACGCTGCGCGCGAAGCAGTGGACCGACCTGGCGACCGACGCCTTCGGGCCGATGACATCGACGTCGGTCGAGCTGCCGGCGCACGGCGAGGCGTGGCTCGCCGGTGACCTGTCGACCGACGAGTACCGACGGAAGCTCCGGTTCGCGCTCGTCGACGCCAGCGAGACGAAGGACCTCGTGCTCGCGCTGCCGCCGCACGACGGCAAGGAGCTGTACGAGGCGTCCGTCGATCTGTACCTGCGGCACGTCTCCGTCCACATCGCCGCCGTGAACATGGAGCCCGGTCGTGAACGCGACCAAGCCGTGCTGCTCGCCCGTCGACTGCGCGAGCTCAGCGACCGCGTCTTCGATCGCGGGGAGTCCAAGGTCGACCCGACCGCCGCCGGGGACACGTCCGACGCGGCGAGCGACGCCCCGGACGACGTGCCCGACTGGGTCGCGGAGGGTCTCGCGGTCGGGCCGCCGCTCGACGACGCGCCGCCCCCGGCGACGAACACACCGCCGCCGCGCGACGTGACGCGCACGACCCAACCGGCCGCCGACTGGGAGGCGGCGGTGAAGGCGGCCGGCGCGCCCGATCGACTCGACGACGTCGGCGACCTCGCAGCCCAGGCGCGGGCGTACGTGAAGGCGGCCGAGGTGTTGCGCGACGAACCCGTCCCGGCGGGCGAGGACGGCAGGGAACGAAGCGTGATCCTGCGGTTGGGCTACCTGATCAAGGCCGACGCCGCCCGCGCCGCCCAGCTCGGCCTCGTGCCCATCGCCCACGACCTCGCCCGCATCGACCTCGACCCGTCCTGACCGTCCCGATCCGTTTTGGTGGGGGCCACCGCGCGGGGCCGCCCCCCGGGGCCCCCCCAAACGGCCGCGTCACGCGGTGGGCCGGGAGGGCGGGGCG
>CBQZLL010000327.1:0-2606 GCA_967749945.1 uncultured Frankiaceae bacterium | reverse complement strand
CGCACACCCCCCACACCAAACTCGAACGCGCCGCGGTGGTGGGGGGGGGCCTGAGCATCGCGCCCCCCGCCCCCGAGGCTCTGGCCGCCGCCCGCCGGTGCAGTCTGTCCACCAAGGGCGGGGTGATCCTGACCGGAGGCCCGGTCTTCGCGGTCGAGCCCGGTGCGTCGATCACCCTGACCTGCACGCTCCAGCTCGGCACCGCGAACTCGACGCACGCCGGCGCGGACGCCGCGGCCGTGTCGAGCGCGCCGTCGGTCGAGGTGGCCGTCGTGCCGCCGACGCCGGTGAGCGTCGTCGTCGGCAACGAGGCCGCGTACGTCTGCACCTCAGCGACCGTCAACAGCACGGCGTACTACCTCGACGCCGTCGCCGGCACCTGGTCGACGAACAACACGGTGGCCTGCGGCTCGCGGCTCGACACCCGCACCGGGCTGACCGCGATCGACGACCTGCTCTTCGACGCCAACTCGGTGGGGCTGCTCCTCGACCCGGCGGTCTGCGTCGTGTTCGCGGGCCTCGCGCCGGGCGTGCCGGGTGTCGTCGACATCCTGCCGGAGGGCGACATCTACCTGGCCGGCGAGCTGTTCTGGGACTGCCCGCCGTACCAGCAGTCGTAGTCAGGCCTTACCGAGGGGCGGCCGGTTCACATCGGCCGCCCCTCGGGCATGATCGGGCTCGTGCTGCATCGTGACCGGGCCAGGGCGGAGTCGTTCGGCGCGGACCCCGTGCGGTACGACCGCACCCGGCCGCGGTATCCGCGTGACTTGGTCGACGACCTGGTCGACGGCGAGTGTCCGCGGGTCCTCGACGTCGGCTGCGGTACGGGGATCGCGGCGGAGGCGTTCGTCGCGCGTGGGTGCGACGTGCTCGGGGTCGAGCCCGACCCGCGGATGGCCACGGTCGCGCGCGACAAGGGCATTCCCGTCGAGGTCGCGTCGTTCGAGGACTGGCCGGCGGACGGCCGTACCTTCGACCTCCTCGTCTCCGGCCAGGCGTGGCACTGGGTCGACCCGATGGTCGGCTACCAGAAGGCCGCGTCGGTGCTCCCGGCCGGCGGCCGGCTCGCCGTCTTCTGGAACCTCGGCCGGCCGGACCACGCGGCACAAGCCGCGATGGACGAGATGTACGCGCGGCACGCGCCCGGCCTCCCCGAGGTCTCCGGCGCGCTGGGCCGGGTCGCGGGCATCCGCGACGGCGACGCGGTGGCGATCCGCGAGAGCGGCTGGTTCGACGAGCCGCGGATCACGCACTACGCGTGGATCGAGACGGCGACGACCAGCGAGTGGATCGACCGGCTACCGACGCACAGCGAGCATCGGCTGCTCGACCCCGACGTCCTCGCGGCGTTGCTGGACGACGTCGCCGCCGCGCTCGACGGGCTCGGCGGCCGGATCACCGTCACGTACGACACGCTGCTCGTCAGCGCTACCCGCCGGTGAGTCACGCACCGACGCGGCCGTCGACGCAGGCACCCGACGGGCGTCGCCCGCTCGTCGCCGTACGCCGGACGGCCGTCGTCGCGCGGGTCGTCGGCGAGGTCGAGGCGCCGTAGCCTCCCACCCATGCGTGACGCGCTGACGTTCACCGCCGAGCTGTGGCAGTGGGAGAGCCAGGGTGGCTGGCACTTCGTCACGCTGCCCGCCCGCACCGCGGCGGAGGTGCGCGAGCTCGCGCCGCCGCGACGCGGCTTCGGGTCGGTGCGGGTCACCGCGGTCGTCGGCGAGTCGCGATGGCGGACGTCGCTGTTTCCGGAGGCGGGCGGGACGTCGTTCGTGCTGCCGGTCAAAGCGGCCGTCCGAAGGGCCAACGACCTGGTGCCCGGCGATCGCGTCGCCGTTTCGATCTGGCTGGCCGAGTGACTACCAGCAGGCGGCGGGAGCCGGCGACGTACGGCTACCGGGGCGCCCGTCGCCGAGCTGGCCTTGGCGGTTGAAACCCCAGGCCTCCATCGTGCCGTCCGGCATGACGACCAGCGAGTGGTTGCCGCCCGTCGCGAGCGAGGCGACCGCCCCGGACAGCCCGGTCACCGACACCGCGGTCGTCCGTACGAGGATGCTGCCGTCGCCGAGCTCGCCGTAGTAGTTGTTCCCGAACCCCCGCACGGTCCCGTCGGCGAGCCGTACCACCGTGCGGAACATGCTCGCCGTCACCGCGACCGCGCCCGTCACACCGGACGCCTGCACCGGCGTCCACCGATCCGGCCAGGTGCCGTCGCCGAGCGCGCCGTCGTTGTACCCCCAGCCCCAGACGGTCCCGTCGGTCTTCACCGTCGTGGTGTGGTACTCGCCGGCGGCGACACTGGTCACGTCGCTCAAGCCGGGCACCGGCGCCGGCAGTGCGCGGTCGGTGGTCGTCCCGTCGCCGAGCTGCCCGGACCAGTTGTCACCCCACGTCCACACGGTGCCGTCGGATCGCAGCGCGGCGGAGTGCGCCTGGCCCGCCGCGACAGCGACGACACCGCTTAGACCGGACACCTGGACGGGCGACGTACGCGTGGTCTTCGTGCCGTCGCCGAGCTGCGCGTCGTCGTTGCGACCCCAAGACCACACAGTGCCGTCGCCCAGCACGGCGAGCGAGTGCGTCTGGCCCGCCTCGACGGCGAC
>CBQZLL010000326.1:0-2609 GCA_967749945.1 uncultured Frankiaceae bacterium | reverse complement strand
ACGAGTCGACCTTGACGACGACGCCGTCGATCTCGTGCTCGATGTCGTGCCGGTGCTCGCCCCACTCGGCGACGAAGCCGCGCACGCCGTCGAGGTCGGGCAGCACGCGGTAGCGCGTGGAGACGGGGAGCCCGAGCTCGGCGAGGCGTTCGTACGCGCCGCTCTGCGCCTCCGCGACGAAGCCCTCGGCCGCGCCGATGCCGTGCAGCACGAGCGCGAGACCGCGGGACGCGGTGACCCGCGGGTCCTTCTGCCGGAGTGAGCCGGCGGCCGTGTTGCGCGGGTTGGCGAACGGGGGCTTGCCCTGCTCGACGAGCGACGCGTTGAGCGCGGCGAACTCCTTGGCCGGGAAGTAGACCTCGCCGCGTACTTCGAGCAGGGTGGGCGCTGTTCCGACGAGGCGATGGGGGACGTTGTCGAGGGTACGGATGTTTGCCGTGATGTCCTCGCCGACGCGGCCGTCGCCGCGGGTCGCGGCGCGGACCAGAGTGCCGCGTTCGTAGACGAGGTCCACCGCGAGACCGTCGACCTTGAGCTCGCAGAGGTAGGTCGGCGCGCCCTCGCGTTCGACCCGCGCTGCCCAGGCCGCGAGCTCCTCCTCGGTGAACGCGTTGTCGAGGCTGAGCATCCGCTCCAGATGCTCGACCGGCGTGAACACCGTCGAGACCGGCGCGCCGACCTGCTGCGTCGGCGAGTCGGGCGTGCGCAGGTTCGGGTGCTTCTCCTCCAGCGCCTCCAGCTCGCGCAGCAACGTGTCGAACTCGGCGTCGCTGACGATCGGCTGGTCGAGGACGTAGTAGCGGAAGCGGTGGTCCTGGATCGTCTCGGCGAGCTCGGCGTGCCGCTCGGCGGCCTTGACGGGGACGCCGTCAGGCGTGGTCGTCACCGCACCTCCTCAGGGGCTTCCGCCAGGCGGCGCGCCACCTCCCGTACGTTGGCGAGCGCGGCACGGGCGGCGTCCGGCGACAGGCCCGCGAGCCCGCACGCCGGCGTCACCGTGACCCGCTCCCCGAGCATCTCAGGCGGGTACGACAGGTCCCGCCACAGACGGCGCACCGGGTCGGCGTCGGCGGTGCCGAGGAGCAGGTGGACGCCGTCGTCGACGAGCCCGCCGAGCGCCTCGTACCCCTTCGTCGTGACGAGCGAGAGGTCGATGCTCACGAACGCGATGCCGAGCCTGGCGAGGACGCCGTACGGCACGTCGGATGCGCAGCAGTGCACGCCCGCCGGCGCGTCGGGCATCGCCGCGCGAAGGCCGTCGACAAGCTCGTGTGCGCCGACCTCGCGGAGGGCGCCGAAGCCGCTCGCGGTCGGTATCCGCCCCGCCCCGATGGCGGGCAGCGACGGTTCGTCGAGCTGCACGACGACGGTCGCGCCCGGGACGCGGCGGCGTACCTCGGCGACGTGCCGCGCGAGTCCCTCGGCGAGCGCGGCGGCGATGTCGCGGACGGCGCCCGCATCCGACAGCGCGCGGTCGCCCCGCGACAGCTCGATGCCCGCCGCGAGCGTCCATGGTCCGGCGGCCTGGACCTTGAGCAGACCGGTGTAGCCGTCGAACGCGGACTCGGCCGCGTCGAGGTCCCAGCTGAGGAAGTCGTCCGCACGGCGTTCGTCGACGCCGGGCCGCGCGACGAAACGCCAGCCGGCGGGCTGCAGGTCGACGTGCAAGTCGGCGAGGAACGCCGCGCCGCGACCGATGATGTCGGCGCCGGGACCGCGCCCGGGCAGCTCCGGCAGGTGCACGAGGTCGGGTAGCTCGCCCGCGACGACGCGGGCGGCCTCGACCGGGTCGGTGCCGGGCAGCGAGCCGACGCCGGTCGCCGCGCCAGTGGGCCAGGCGAGGTCCATCAAGGGATCAGCGACGCGCGGTCTTCTTCGCCGCGAGCTTCTTGGCGACGGGTTTGGCGACGGGTTTGGCGACGGGTTTGGCGACGGGTTTGGCGGCGGGCTTCGCGGGGGCGCGGCGGGCCGGCGTGGCCTTCTTGGCGGCGGGCTTCGCGGCGGGCTTCGGCGCGGGCTTCGGCGCGGCCTTCGGCGCGGCGGCGCGGGCGCGGCCCCCTTCCAACCACGCCAGGTCCGCCCGCAACGCGGCGGCCAGCTCCGCGCGGTCCGCGGTCTCGCCGCGTACCGCGATGCTGTAGCGCTGGATGACCTCGAGGTCGGTGAGCCGTACGTCGTCCGCCATGCCGTCGACCCTATCCGGGCGGTCGACGCTCCGACCGACCGGCATCAGGCCGTGGCGTCGATGGTCGCCGAGCCGAGAACGCGTTCGCCGTCGTACAGCACGACCGCCTGCCCCGGCGCGACCCCGCGCGCGGGCTCGTCGAGGGCGATCTCGACGTCGTCGCCGCGCACCGTGACGACACCTCGCATCGCCTCGCCGTGCGCGCGCAGTTGCGCGAGGCACCGCGTGCCCGACGCGGGTGCCGGCCCGGCCCACCGCGCGCGGACGCCGCGGACGTACGTCACCGCCAGCGCCTCCACCGTCCCGACTCGCACCGTCGCGGTGGCGGGCTCGACGGAGAGGACGTACCGCGCCCGCCCGTCGGGCGACGCGATGCCGAGACCGCGCCGCTGCCCCACGGTGAACTGGTGCGCGCCGTCGTGCC
>CBQZLL010000325.1:0-2641 GCA_967749945.1 uncultured Frankiaceae bacterium | reverse complement strand
GTTGCTCGAATAAGTCCCGAGGTCCAGATGGGGGCTGGCAAGGCCGAGGACGGCCTGATAGCAGCGCTGTCAGGCCCGACGAGAACGCCGCCAGCGCACATCTGGGGCCGGGAACTATCGAGTGAACTTCCGGCGCGGACACCAGCTGTCGTCGTCTGTGAGCACGCGGGGCGGTCGTACCTGCGTGATCAGCGGCGTGACGCCGACTTATGCAGGACGAAGCTAGGTGGGGGCGGACGGCCGGCAGCGCCGCGGGCGCGCGCGACACGTCATCGGGGCAGCACCAACCGTTGGCCCGCGACGATCGGTGTAGCCCCCAGGTCGTTGAGCTCGGCGAGCCGATGCACCGTCGCCCGTGGGTCGGCGCCGGGCGCCACCCGACGCGCAATCGTCCACAGCGTGTCCCCTGGTTGGACGACGGTCGTCGGCGGGGCGGCGGGCGCGTCGTGCCCTGCGGACGCCGACGTCCGCCCAAGCGAGAACGCGACGAGCAGCAACGTGGCCAACACGAGCAGAAGGAGCACCCGCCCGCGCCGCGTCAGGCGCAGGACTGGCCGGTCCGGGCGGGTGACAGTGGAGACGCCAGCGGAGGCTGTGCGCGCGCCGCGCAGCGGGGAGTCGAACGTCATGGCGGTCATGCTGCCTCCGGGGTGTGACAGAACTCGAACAGGTGTTCGTTCGAACGTCTGTGCGAAGAATACGACCAGGGGCCGACGCGTTGTCAACAATCTTCGAACATGTGTTTGAACGCGCCGCCTGTCCCCGCTACCGTGCCCTCAGCACACCGCCAGCGAAGGGAGCGCCCGTGCCGGACGACGCGCAGGTCCACGACTTCCCCGACGGCCCGCCCGACGCGAGCGGCCTCACCTCCCGCCAGCGCCGTGTCCTGGAGGTGATCCGCGACGCCGTCGAGCGCCGCGGCTACCCCCCGAGCGTCCGCGAGATCGGCGAGGCAGTCGGCCTGACGAGCTCGAGCAGCGTCCACCACCAGCTCGCAACGCTGCAGAAGAAGGGCTTCCTGCGGCGTGACGCCAACCGCCCGCGAGCGGTCGAGGTCTTCGCGCCCAGCGCCGCCGAGGACGACGCCGCGGCGAACGACGCCCGCCCCACGCCCACCTACGTCCCCGTCGTCGGCCGCATCGCCGCCGGCGGTCCGGTCCTCGCCGAGCAGGCCGTCGAAGATGTGTTCCCGCTCCCGCGCGAGCTCGTCGGCGAGGGCACGCTGTTCCTGCTCAGGGTCGTCGGTGACTCGATGATCGACGCCGCGATCGCGGACGGCGACTGGGTGGTGGTCCGCCAGCAGCCGTCGGCGGACAACGGCGACATCGTCGCGGCGATGATCGACGGCGAGGCCACGGTCAAGACGTACAAGCGCCGCGACGGACACGTGTGGCTCATGCCGCACAACCCGGCGTACGAGCCCATCCCCGGCGACGAGGCCACCGTCTTGGGCCGCGTCGTCACCGTTCTACGGAAGGTGTGATCGCCACCCAGACAGACGCGGAGCCGCCGCGCCGCCCAGGCGAGAGGGCGAACGCGACGGCCGTTCCGGACAACTGAATACGAGCAGAGGTACCCGAGGCAGAGGTGCCCAAGCCCGAGCGTGGGGAAGCGTTCAGGGCGAGGCGGGCGGCTCAGCCCGGCGGCCGCATGAGCCGCCGGGCTGCCCCCCGTCCCCCCGGGTCAATGCTGGCGCCCGTACCGCCCCGCGCTGACGACCAGGGCGCCGCCGGCGACCGCGAGCAGGAGCCCCAGCGCCACCAGCGCCGTCGTTGGCGAGCCCGTCAGCGGAAGGGTCGGCGGGCGGACGACCTTGACGCCCAGCACGGTCGGGCTCACTGTCGGCGCCGGCTCGCCCGGTTCGAGCGTCGGCTCCCCGGGTGACGACGACGGCGACTCGGACGGCGACTCGGACCCAGCCACGCACTCGCCGCTGTCGTCCTGCACCGTGCCGTCGGGGCACTCGTCGTCGCTCGCCGCCGCGTTGACGAAGACGTCGGTGGTGGCCGCCGCGCCACGCGGGATCGTCACAGTGCGGGACGAGTCCTCGCCGAGCGCGTACCCGTCGGGCGCCGCGACCTCGGTGACGACACACGGCGTGCCCTCGGGCCCGTTGATGCCGATCACGCCCGTCGTGGCGACGCCCGCCTCGTCGAGGCCGTCGACGACGAGCGGCGGTGCCTCGGAGGTCGGCGTGCACACCACGGTGAACGACGCGCCCGGCAGCAGCTCGCCGTCGACGGAGTCCGCGCGCTTCTCGATCCGCAAGGACCCGCCGACGTTGAAGCAGGCCGGGTTCGCCTTGCGGTTGCTCGCCTGCGACGCGGACGGTCCGGCGGTGGTCTTCGCGTAGTTGCAGTACTCGGCGCCGATCTCCGCGTCCTCGGGGATGTCGATCGCGTACGTCAGCGTGTACGCCGCGTTGTTCGGCACGAACGAGATCGAGTACCTCGACAACGCGTCGCCGTCGACGAAGACGCAGTCGGTGATCGTGAACGTGTCGCCGACGTCGTCCGGGTCGACCGGGTACTCGATGTCGAACACCGCCGTCTCGCCCGGCTGCAGCGAGCCGCCGGCGAGGGTCTTGGCCGTGTTGTCCGAGCCCGGGGTGGGCACGACACCCTGAACTCCGCGCGTGCCC
>CBQZLL010000324.1:0-2657 GCA_967749945.1 uncultured Frankiaceae bacterium | reverse complement strand
GTCCGGCTCCTAGCGCCGGCCGATTTTCGTGATCTTGGCGAGGTTCCGCACGTATACGGTGCAAACCCTCGCCAAGATCACGAAGTTTGCGCGGCCGCCCGGCCCCGCCGCGCGCCCGCGGCGGTTCGCCCCCGCGCCCGCCCGGCGTGTATCCTCACCCGGTGGTCTGTGCCACCACCGAGACCGCCGTGCCCGCGAACAGGAAGCCGCACACCCGCCTCGACCCACGCCAGCCGCTCGTGATCAACACTCGCGAGCTCGGACGCCGGCCTGGGTCGCAGCGGATCGCGGACTTCGATGCCCCGGCGCCCAGCGACCTCGGTGTGGGCATGATCGGGGTCCCGCCCGGGTCCCGGCTCGACCTCCGGCTACGGCTCGAAGCCGTCATGGAGGGCGTGCTGGTCTCCGGAACGGTCACCGGGCCGCTCGCGGGAGAGTGTGCGCGCTGCCTGGACCCGGTCGCCTCGTCCGTCGAGGTCGACCTGCAAGAGCTGTACGCCTACCCGGAGTCGGAGACGACCGAGGACGAGGCGGGCCGCCTGGAGGGCGACCTGCTCGACCTCGAACCCGCGCTCCGCGACGCCGTGGTGCTGGCGCTGCCGCTCACACCGCTCTGCCGCGAGGACTGCGGCGGGCTCTGTGCGGTGTGCGGTGCCCGGCGCGACGACGTCGACTGCGGCCACGACGTGGCCCCGGTGGACCCGAGGTGGGCGGCGTTGACCGACCTGACCGTGATCGACGAGGAGTAACGCAGTGGCCGTCCCCAAGCGCCGGATGTCGCGGAGCAACACGCGCTCGCGCCGTTCGCAGTGGAAGGCGACGCCGCCGGCGTACGCGACCTGCGGGCGTTGCAAGCAGGCGAAGCTGCCACACGTGGCCTGCCCGACCTGCGGCACGTACAACGACCGCCGGGTGCTCGACGTCGGCTGACCCCGGGCCGCGGATCGCCCTCGACCTCATGGGGGGCGACGCCGCGCCCGACGCCGTCGTCGACGGCGCCCTGCTCGCTGCCGACGAGCACCCGGATCTCCGGGTCGTCCTCGTCGGTCCCGAAGAGGTCGCCGCCGCCGCACTCGAGGCCCGTCGCGCTACGGGCCGGTTCGAGGTCGTCCCCGCGACCCAGGTCGTCGCGATGGACGAGGACCCTGCCCGCGCAGTCCGCGCGAAGCGCGACGCCACCGTGCGCGTCGCGGCGCGACTCGTCCGCGACGGCGCGGCCGACGCCACCGTCTCCGTCGGTTCTACGGGGGCCGCGCTCGCCGCGGCGATGTTCACGCTCGGGCGGCTCCCCGGCGTCACGCGCCCCGCGCTCGCCGTCGTCATCCCCGCGCCGAACGGCCGGGTGATCCTCCTCGACGCGGGCGCGCACCCCGATGCCGGGCCCGACCTGCTCGCGCAGTTCGGGCTCACCGGAGCCGCGTACGCCGTGACGCTCGGCATCGCGCACCCGCGCGTCGGCCTGCTCTCGAACGGCGAGGAGCCCGGCAAGGGCGACGCGCTGCGGCGCGACGCGTTCCCGCTGCTCGCCGGCCTGCCCCTCGACTTCGCCGGCAACGTCGAGGGCCACGACGTCGCGCTCGGTGGCCGCGCCGATGTCGTCGTCACCGACGGCTTTACCGGCAACGTCCTGCTCAAGGGGATCGAGGGCGCGCTCGGGCAGGCCGGGACAGCGACCGACGGCGGCGCGATGCTGCTCGGTGTCGACGGTGTCGCCGTCGTCGGTCACTGCTCGGCCGGACCACGCGCGGTCGCCGCGTGCCTCGTGCTCGCGGCGGACGCCGTCCGCAGCGGTCTCGTCCCGCGGCTCGCCGAGACGCTCGGCGCGCTCGTCGCGCGTCGCCGCGAACGCGCCGGGCTCGGGGTGGCGCGATGACCGTCGATGAGGTGTTCGCCGTCGTACGTGACGCGATCGTCACTGTGATGGAGGTCGAGCCGGGCACGGTCACCCGCGGCTCGCGCCTGGTCGAGGACCTGCGCTGCGACTCGCTCGCGCTGGTCGAGATCGCCGACATCATCGAAGAACGCCTGGCGCAGAACGCGTTCCGCATCGCGGACGCCGACCTCGACGAGATCGCCACCGTTGGCGAGGCAGTCGACTACGCACTGGCGCGGCTGTGACCACACCGGACCTCTCCGCGCGGCGGACCGACCTGGAGAAGGCGCTCGGCATCGTGTTGCGCGACCGCGACCTGCTCAAGCGCGCGCTGACGCACCGGTCCTACGCCTACGAGCACGGCGGCCTGCCGACGAACGAGCGCCTCGAGTTCCTCGGCGACGCGGTGCTCTCGATCGTCGTCACCGACCACCTCTACACGACGTACCAGGACCTGCCGGAGGGCCACCTCGCGAAGCTCCGCGCGTCGGTCGTCAACATGAACGCCCTGGCCGACGTCGCCCGCGGCATCGGCGTCGGGCAGTGGTTGCTGCTCGGCCGCGGCGAGGAGTTCTCCGGTGGGCGCGACAAGGCGTCGATCCTCGCGGACACCTTCGAGGCGCTGCTCGGCGCGGTCTACCTGGACCGCGGCCTGGCCGCCGCGAGCAAGGTGATCCACCGGTTCTTCGACCCGCTTATGGCCGACGCGGCGACGCGCGGCGCGTCGCTCGACTGGAAGACCAGCCTCCAGGAGCTGACGGCCGCGAAGATGCTCGGGGTGCCC
>CBQZLL010000323.1:0-2675 GCA_967749945.1 uncultured Frankiaceae bacterium | reverse complement strand
GAGACCCGCAGCTGCGGCACGACGAAGACGTGGTACGCCAGCATGTCCACCGAAGCGCACGACACGTTGTCCAGCGAGTACAACTACGACTCCGCCAGCGTCACGCTCACCGCGGTCTGCTGAGCGGCGGGCGTGCCCCGGCGTGGCCGCGCCGGGGCACGCTACGCCCCCAGCATCCGGTCGATCACGGCGTCGATCGCGAGGTCGTTGGGTTCTTCGCCCGACGGCACGATCTCCTCGGTCGCGTCGAGGAAACGCTGCACCATCTCCGCGCGTACCCGCACCGTGTGCGCCCGCGACCCGTCGACGAGCTCGAGCACCACCAGACCGGCCGCGCGGTCGGGGCGGATGCGGACGAGGCCGTCGCCGGTCGGGTGGTCACACCCGTACCGCAGGAAGTCCCGCAGCACCGCCCAGCAACCGCGGGGGAGCGCGGGGTGGTCGGGCTCCGCGGTGAGCAGGAGGCGAACGGCGAGCGGGTCGCGACGGTTCCAGGCGAGGCAGAGCATCGTGGTGCGGTTCGGCCCGGAGCAGCCGCCGTCCACGATCACGCGGGCCGTGACGTCGTCGCCCACCTGCTCCCTCTGCCGGGTAGGAGTAGGCGGCAAATGTGACAGATCGTCACTGCGGAAGCCAGTCGCACCCCCTCTTTACGATGAGAGGCATGGCGGACCCGGCGACCTACCGTCCGGCGCCGGGCACCATCCCCGACCAGCCCGGCGTCTATCGCTTCCGTGACCGGGACGGCCGGGTCATCTACGTCGGCAAGGCGAAGAGCCTGCGCGCCAGGCTGTCCAGCTACTTCCAGGGCTCCCGCGCCCTGCACGAGCGCACCCGCGCGATGCTCGACACCGGCGCGTCCGTCGAGTGGACCGTCGTCAGCACCGAGGTCGAGGCGTTGCAGCTCGAGTACTCGTGGATCAAGGAGTTCGACCCGCGGTTCAACGTCCGCTACCGCGACGACAAGTCGTACCCGAGTCTCGCGGTCACGTTCACCGACGAGTTCCCGCGCGCGATGGTCATGCGCGGCCCGCGGAAGAAGGGCGTCCGCTACTTCGGCCCGTACGCCCATGCCTGGGCGATCCGCGAGACCCTCGACCTGTTGCTCCGCGTCTTCCCGGTTCGGACGTGCAGCGCGGGCGTGTTCAAGCGGGCCGGGCAGGTCGGCCGCCCGTGCCTGCTCGGCTACATCGGCAAGTGCTCGGCGCCGTGCGTCGGGCGCATCGACGCCGAGGCGCACCGGCAGCTCGCCGAGGAGCTGTGCGACTTCCTGGCCGGCCAGACCGAGAAGCACCTCAAGCGGCTGGAACGCGAGATGGCCGCGGCCGCGACCGGCCTGGAGTTCGAGCAGGCCGCGCGGCTGCGCGACGACATCGCCGCGTTGCGCCGGGCCATCGAGAAGCAGGCCGTCGTCCTGCCGCCGGGAACCGACGCCGACGTCGTCGGGTACGCCGAGGACCCGCTGGAGGCGGCGTTCCAGGTGTTCTACGTCCGCGACGGCCGGGTCCGCGGCCAGCGCGGCTGGGTCGTCGACAAGGTCGAGGACCTCGATGCCGCCTCCCTCGTCTCCGGCTTCGTCGAGCAGCTCTACGGCGCCGCGGCGCCCGAGGACGTTCCGCGCGAGGTCCTCGTCCCGGTCCGCCCGGACAACGCGCACGCGCTCGCGGAGTGGCTGTCCGGCATCCGCGGCAGCCGGGTCGCGGTCAAAGTCCCCGAACGCGGCGACAAGCGGTCGCTGCAGGAGACGGTGGCCCGCAACGCCGTCCAGGCGTTCCAGCTGCACAAGCTGCGCCGGGCCGGCGACCTGTCCGCGCGGAGCAAGGCGCTCGGCGAGATCCAGGACGCGTTGGGGCTGCCCGACGCGCCGCTGCGGATCGAGTGCTTCGATATCTCGAACCTGCAAGGCACCTCGGTCGTCGGCAGCATGGTCGCGTTCGAGGACGGGCTGGCGCGCAAGTCGGAGTACCGGCGGTTCGCGGTGAAGCACGTCGACGGGCAGGACGACACGGCGGCGATGTACGAGGTCGTGCACCGCCGCTTCGCCCGCTACGCCGAGGAGCGCGCGCGGGGCGCCGCCAACGAGGAAGCCGAGCCGGGGACCGAACGCCGCCGCTTCGCGTACCCGCCGAACCTCGTCGTCGTCGACGGCGGACCGCCGCAGGTCGCCGCCGCCGCTCGCGCCATGGACGAGCTCGGCGTCGTCGACGTCTCGCTCTGCGGCTTGGCCAAGCGGCTCGAAGAGGTGTGGTTGCCCGACCGCGACGACCCGGTGATCCTGCCGCGGACGAGCGAGGGGCTGTATCTCCTCCAGCGCGTCCGCGACGAGGCACACCGGTTCGCTGTCGCGTACCACCGGCAGCGGCGGTCCCGCTCGATGACGACGAGCGCGCTCGACTCGATCCCAGGCCTTGGGGAGACGCGGCGCAAGGCATTGCTCAAGCACTTCGGCTCGGTGAAGCGGCTGCGCACCGCGAGCCCCGACGAGATCGCGGCCGTCCCGGGCATCGGGCCGAAGACCGCGGTGACGATCGCCGCCGCGCTCGCCGCCGCACCCGCCGGACCCGCCGTCGATGCGGCGACCGGAGAGATCCTCGGTTAAGACCGTTGTGTTGGGGGTTTGAAAGGCGAGGTACGGCGGATAACCCCCCCCACCACGGGTTGTGCGCCCCACCTGG
>CBQZLL010000322.1:0-2677 GCA_967749945.1 uncultured Frankiaceae bacterium | reverse complement strand
CTCGCCCAGCTCCCGCTGCTGTCCGGGAGCACCTCGGGCCGCAGCCGCCGGCTCGGCCCGTCGCTCGTCGTCCCGGCCGTGGAGGGCACCGGCGCGGACGTCGTCCTGCTCGTCGCCCGGCACCCACCGTCGCGGTCGTTCGAGGAGGCCGACCTCGAACAGGCGCGGCGCCTTGCCCGCACCTGCTACTCCACTCCCGTCCCGGCCTCCGTGCAGCTCCCTGTCGTGACGCTCGACGCGCTCGTCGGGGACCCGATGTTCCGGCTCGCGTTCGACGGCGCGGCGGCGGGCATGAGCGTCGTCGACGCTGACCTGCGGTACCGCTGGGTCAACCTCCCGCTCTGCGTCATGCTCGACCGCGCCAAGGACGAGCTGCTGACGATGAACGTCACCGACACCGTGCACCCCGAGCACATCGGCCGCGCGGTCGCGTTCTACGACCGCCTGCGCCGCGGCGACTACGGCGCGGTCCGCGACCGCCTGATGTTCCTTCGCTCCGACGGGCAGACCATGTGGGGGGACCTCGGCGGGTCCGTCGTCGCGGGGCGTACCGACCCCGCGCTGTTCCTCGTCCAGCAGTTCGACGTGACGGCCGAGCAGGACCTCTCCGAGGATCTCGCGTACCGCGCGATGCACGACGACCTGACCGGGCTGGCCACCCGTGCGCTGCTCCGCGACCGCCTCACCGCGGTCCTCGCCCGCGGGCGGCGCGCGGGAACCCGGGCCGTCGTGTTCTACCTCGACGTCGACAACTTCAAGCTCGTCAACGACCAGCACGGCCACACCGTCGGCGACATCGTCCTGAGCGAGACGGCTCGCCGGCTCACCGCGGTCGTCCGCGCGAGCGACACGGTGGCGCGCGTCGGCGGGGACGAGTTCGTTGTCGCGGGGGACGCCAGCGGCGCGGCCGAGGCGACCCAGATGGCCGAACGCATCGGCGCCGCGTTGCGCCCGCGGATCAACATCGGCGGCCGGTCGCTCGGCGTCTCGACGAGCATCGGCGTCGCACTCAACGGACCGCTCGACGGGCCGGACGACATCGTCGCCCGCGCCGACCGCGCACTGCTCCGGGCAAAGCGGCTCCCGCGCCCGCACGTCCTGTCGAAAGAGACGTAGCCCGCTGGTAGGGCCTGGCGAAACGCTCGTCGCGGCGTGCTTCGCCAGCCCACATCTCGTGATCTTGGCGATGTTCTGCACGCATATGGTGCACAACCTCGCCAAGATCACGAAGTTCTGGGCCGTTTCGCCAAGCGCTACTGGGGCGTGTCTCTCCATGCGTGATCGTCGCGCAGCAGATCGACGGATTGGGAGACACGCCCTAGTCTCCGTCGCCGTGGGCCTCGACCGCGCGGTGACGATCTCGCTGCTCGTCGTCGGCGCGGTCGTCGGCGGGCTGCTCGCGCTCGTGACCGCGTGCTATGTACCGACGCGTGCCGGGTTCGTCTCGCTCGGGGTCGTCGCTACGGTGCTCACGATCGGGCCGTACGCCCACGCTGTCGGGCGCGCGCTGCGGTCCTCGCCGGCCGCCGCGGTGCCGGCGCTCGGGTGGTTCTTCACGACGATGTACTTCGCCGCGAAACGTCCCGAGGGCGACCTCATCGTCACGGGCTCGGCGTCGGGGCTGGCGTTCCTCCTGCTCGGCACGGTGAGTGCCGCGGTCGGGATCGGGACGGTTCGGGCGGGAATCGTCCGGTCCGAGCGCCGGGTCGCCGCGCGGGCGGCCGAGGCCGAACCGCCCGTCGCGGATTAGCCCGAACGGTTCAAGCCGGGTCCACGCGCGCCGATAGATCACCCAGGGTTTCTCGTTCCTGGGAAGGCTGCGGCAATGAGCCACGTCGTCGTACGGCTCGGTGGGGGGCGCTTCGCGCTGCCCATGGACGCCGTCGCCGAGGTCGGCCGCACGCCGACCGTCACCCGGGTCCCCGGCACGCCCGCGTGGGTCACGGGCGTCGCGAACTGGCGCGGCCGGATCCTCGGCGTGCTCGACCTGCGGCTGCTCCTCGGTCTCGCGCCGGACGGCGGTGGCGAGGACCGCCTCGTCGTGCTGTCGCGAAGTGGCGCGACCGTCGGCATCGTCGCCGACCGCGTCGACGGCGTCATCGACGTCGACCAGGAGACGTTGGAGCCGGCCCTGCTCACGTTGCCCGCCGAGGCGGGCGCGCTGCTCGAAGGACAGCTCACGGACGAGAACGGCCCGGTCGGCGTCGTCGACGCGGGCGCGGTCTTCGCCCTGCGACACCGAGTCGGTGTCGCGCGGCGGGCGGGATAGGGAGAGCAATGGACTTCTCGAAGCGGCTCGCGCGGGTCGCGGCCGTGGCGACGTGGATCAGCCTCGCGCTGGCGCTCGCCGCGTCGTGGGTCGTGGCGAACGTCGGCGACAACCCGGGCCAGGTGAAGTTCGGCTGGGTGCTGGTGTTCGCCGCCGTCGGTGCGATCGACGCGATCCTGCTCACGATCCTGCCGTACTGGGAGGAGACCCGACCGGGCGTCCGCGCGAACATCGGGCTCTGGCGCGCGGGCCTGCTCATCCTCGACATGGTGTTCGTCAGCGGCGTCGTCGCCGCGACGGGTGGCGTCGGCGCGCCGTTCTGGCTGCTGTTCATCCCCGTCGTGCTGTTCGCTGCGGTGTCGCTCGACAAGTACCAGGCGATGGCGTTCGGCGTCGTCGCGGTCTTCG
>CBQZLL010000321.1:0-2684 GCA_967749945.1 uncultured Frankiaceae bacterium | reverse complement strand
GGCCCGACTCGCCGGTCGGGAAGTTCCTCGACCGCCACGGCGAGGGCGTCCATCACATCGGCTACGGCGTCGCCGACGTCGCCGCCGCCATCGAGGCACTCGGCCTCAAGGGCGTCCCGCTCGTCGACGAACGTCCCCGGCACGGGTCGATGGGTGCGTCCATCGCGTTCCTCCACCCGAAGGGCGTCGGGGGCGTGCTGACCGAGCTGGTGCAATCGCCCCCGTGACGGAGCCCTGGGTCAAGACCGGGCTCGCGGGCGCGGCCCTGCGCGAGGGCGAGCGCGTCGCCCGGCGCGGGCGCATCCGCGAGGTCGTCTTCGGCGCCCAGGACGGCCTGCTCTCGACGCTCGCGCTGGTGACCGGTGTGCGCGGCGCCGCGGCGACCCGCTACACGATCCTCGTCGCCGGTCTCTCCGGCGCGCTCGCGGGGACGATCTCGATGGCGCTCGGCGCGTACGTCGCGGCCAAGAGCCAGCGCGACGTCTACACCGCGGAGCTCGAGAAGGAACGCCGCCAGCTCGAGCTCCGACCCAACGTCGAAGCCGTCGAGCTCGCCGACATCTTCCAGGCCGAAGGGCTGTCGTACGACGCCGCCCGCCGTGCTGCCGAGGCAATCGCGACGAACCCCGTCGTGATGCTCAAGACGATGGCCGAGAAGGAGCTCGGCATCCCGTTCGTCGCGGCCCGCCCGCCGATCAACGACGCGGTCACGATGGGCACTTCGTTCGTTTTCGGTGCGGCCGTGCCGATCCTGCCGTACCTTGGCCTCGCACCGACGGCGGGGCTGTACGTCTCGGTCCTGCTGACGCTGGCGACGCTGTTCGTCATCGGCGTGGTCAAGGCGCGACTCGCGGGCGAGCACTGGTTCCGCAGCGGCGCCGAGATCGCGGGGCTCGCAGGGGCGGCGGCGGGACTGGCGTACGTCGTCGGGACTGTCTTGCCGCATGCCCTCGGCATCACCCAGCCGGTGGGCTGAGGTCGGAGGGGGCTCGGTGCGGGTCGCGGACGGGACACTCCACCTCGGTGGTGAGTCCGACGCCGTGCCGTACGGCCGGCGCTTCGTTGCCGAGACGCTGACCGGCGCGGGCCACGAGGTCCTGGTAGCCGACGCCGAGCTCGTCGTCAGCGAGCTCGTCACGAACGCCGTCCTCCACGGCAGCCCACCGATCAGCCTCCGCGTCGAGGTCCGCGACGACACCGTGCGGATCGAGGTCGCCGACGGGAGCCGGTCCGCTCCCGTGCGCGCGCTCGCGCGAGCCGACGCAGTGACCGGCCGCGGACTCTCTCTCGTCGCGGCACTCGCCCGCGACTGGGGTGTCGAGCCGCGCCCCGCCGGCAAGGTGGTGTGGTGCGAGCTCGGGCCCGGCGAGGCACCGGACGCGCCGATCACCGACGCGGACATCGACGCGATGCTCGCCGGGTGGGACGACGACGAGCTCGATCCCGTGCGCCGCTACGCCGTCTCGCTCGGCGACGTGCCGACCGACCTGCTGCTCGGCGCGAAGGCGCACGTCGACAACCTCGTCCGCGAGTTCACTCTTGCCGCGCAGGGCGCCGAGTCGGGCCGGACCGCGGCGGTCCCCGACCAGCTCACCGACCTCATCGACACCGTCGTCACGAGGTTCGCCGAGGCTCGCCAGGCGATCAAGCGCCAGGCCCTCGACGCCGCGTCCCGCGGCGACGCACGCACCACGCTGACGTTGACGCTGCCGCTCGACGCGGCGGAGGCCGGCGAGCAGTACCTGATCGCCCTCGACGAGGCCGACGCCTACGCGCGCGCCGCGCGGCTGCTGACGCTGGAGACGCCACCGCAGCACCGGGTCTTCCGCCGCTGGTACGTCGAGTCGCTCGTGTCGCAGCTCCGGCGCGCCGCGGCGGGGGAGCCGCCCGACCCACCGGTGACGTTCGAACGTCGCCTCCTGGACGAGCTCGCGGTCGTCGCCGTGGCTCGTCGAACCGCGGAGCGGGCCGGCCGCCTGCAGAACGTCACCGCCGCGCTCGCCGCGACGACAAGTGCCGACGACGTCGCGCAGGCTGTCGTGTCCGAGGGCGTCGACGCGCTCGGCGCGTCCGGCGGCGGGCTGCTCATGACCACCGACGACGTGCACCTCACCGTCACCGCCGTCGTCGGGTACGCCGAGCCCCTGGTCGCGCGGCTGCGTACCGAGCAACCGGACGCCGCGCTCCCCGCCGCGGTCGCGCTGCGTACCGGCGAACCGATCTGGCTCGAGTCGCGCGAGGAGATCGACGCGCACTTCCCCGAGCTGCGGTCGTGGGAGCCGGCGACCGTGTCGATGTGCGCGGTGCCGTTGCACGCGGGTAACCACGTGCTCGGCGCATTGCGCTTCAGCTTTCTGGTGCCGCGGCTGTTCGACACCGACGAGCGCCGTTTCGTCCTGACCCTCGCGGCGCAGACCGCGGGCGCCCTCGAACGCGCGAACGCGTACGCGGCACTGAGCGCGGCCAACGACAAGCTGTCGTTCCTCGCCGAGGCGTCGGCCGCGTTGAGCGAGTCGCTCGACTACCGGACCACGCTGCGCAACGTCGCCCGGCTCGCGGTGCCGCGACTCGCCGACTGGTGCGCCGTGCACGTCGTCGACGACGGCCCGGATCCGGTGCTCGCGGTCGCGTCGCCGGCCGGGGGGGGGGGGGGGGCGGGCGCCCCGCCCCCCGGCCGCCCCCCC
>CBQZLL010000320.1:0-2718 GCA_967749945.1 uncultured Frankiaceae bacterium | reverse complement strand
AGGCGAGGACGAGGCGCACGGGCCGTGACGGTACAAGCAACGTTCGCCGCGACACTCGTCGACGAATGGGCGCGGTGCGGCGTCGAACATGCTGTCGTGGCGCCGGGCTCGCGTTCGACACCGCTGGCGCTTGCTCTCTCGGCACGTGCCGGCATCCACGTCCACGTGCATCACGACGAGCGTGCCGCGGCGTACATCGCACTCGGCATCGGCAAGTCGAGCGGTCAGCCCGCGGTCGTGCTCTGCACGAGCGGGACGGCAGCGGCCGAGCTGCACCCAGCCGTCGTCGAGGCGCACCAGGCTCGCGTGCCCCTGCTCGTGTGCACCGCCGACCGTCCACCGGAGCTGCAGTCGGTCGGTGCGCCGCAGACGATCGATCAGACACACCTGTACGGGCGGGCCGTGCGTTGGTTCGTGGAGCCGGGTGTCGCCGACGACTCGCTGCGTGACACGTGGCGGTCGCTCGCGGCACGCGCCTACATCGAGTCGGTGGGCTCCCCGCCCGGACCTGTGCACCTCAACCTGATGTTCCGCGATCCGCTCGTGGGTCGTCCCGGCGAGCTGCCGGTCGGTCGTGCGGCCGGCGCGCCGTGGCACCTGCCGACGACGTCGAAGCACGGCAGCCTCGAAGCGACGCTCGCCGACCGTGTCGTGTCGCCACGCGGCGTCGTCATCGCGGGAGCGGGGGTTCGGTCCGATCCGGCGACGGACCGGGTGTTCGCTCGCATCACGGAGCACACCGGCTGGCCGATCCTCGCCGATCCTCTCTCGCAGTGGCGGGTCCCCGGTGCGGTCGCCGCATTCGACTCGATCCTTCGGAGCACGTCGCTTCGTCCCGAGGTCGTCGTGCGGCTCGGCGACCCACCCGCATCGAAGGTGCTCGCTCAGTGGCTGGCGGCGCTCGACGTGCCGCAGATCGCGGTGAACCGAGGCGGCTGGGTGGATCCGGATCACACCGCAACTGCCGTGATCGACGCGGACCCCGTGATCTGGTCGCTTGGCGCGCTCACATCGCCGAACAGGCCGCGGACCGTCGATCCCGAGTGGCTGAGGTCGTGGACGGAAGCGGAGGCGGGGGCGCAGCGAGCGATCGACGAGGTGCTGTCAGCACAGCCGGGTCTGACGGAACCGTTCGTCGCGCGCAGCGTCGCCGCCTATGCGTCGACGCTCGTCGTGTCCTCGTCGATGCCCGTACGTGATCTCGAGTGGTACGCCGCGCCGCGGCATGGTCTGCGGGTGTTCTCCAACCGCGGCGCGAACGGCATCGACGGCGTGGTGTCGACGGCTGTCGGTGTCGCGATTGCGCGCGCCGAACCGGTTACCGTCCTCGTGGGCGACGTCGCATTCCTGCATGACAGCAACGCGTTGCTCGGTCTCGCGGCACGTGCAGTCGACATCACGATCGTCGTCGTCGACAACCGAGGTGGTGGGATCTTCTCGTTCCTTCCGCAGGCAGCGGAGCTCCCGGGAGACACGTTCGAAGCGCTGTTCGGAACGCCGCACGACGTCGACCTCGCTGGCCTTGCCGCGGCGCACGGCATTCCCGCGATGCTGGTCCACGAGCCCGATGGACTCGTGAGCGCACTGCACGTCGCGTCAGCGGTGAGCGGTCCGCACGTGGTGGTCGTGCCGACGGATCGTCGGGCCAACGTGGCCGTTCACGACGAGATCCATGCCGCCGTGGCGGCCGCGCTCAGCGCCAGAGACTGAACGTGTCGTCGCTGCGCGACGTGCGGGACTCGAGCAGGGGGTCGTCGTCCTCGACATCCCACGGCTCGCCCCAGCGGACCAGGTCTGAGAACGGCTGGACGAGCCGTGTCAGCAGAGACATGCAGAGGCCTGTTTACCCGACGTTCACACGGCAGATGCGTGATGGTGACACCTGTCTCGGAGCGGCCCTTCGGCCGCCTACGGGCGGACGATGGCGCTGAGCAGGGCGTTCAGCTTCGCTCGGGTCTCGGCCAGCTCGGTCTTGGGGTCGGAGTCGGCCACGATCCCGTTTCCCGCGACGAGCCTCGCCCGCCGCCCATCGAGGTCCGCACATCGGATCGACACCGCGAACCGACCGTTGCCGAGCCGGTCGACCCAGCCGACGGTGCCGGCGTAGCGACCGCGATCGAAGCCCTCGAGGCGGGCGATCAGGGCGAGTGCGGTGTCACGCGGGAAGCCGCAGACAGCCGGTGTCGGGTGCAGCGCCTCGACGAGCTGCAGCACCGAGGACGGTGGTGACGACAACCGGCCCTCGACCATCGACGCCAGGTGCTGCACGTTGGCGAGCGCAACGATCGACGGCTCGGGTTCGCTGTCGACGTACGAGCAGAACGGGAGCACGGCATCGAGCACGGTGTCGATCGTGATCTGGTGCTCGGCGCGGTCCTTCGACGACGCGAGCAACGACGCCGCGAGGCTGGCGTCGGCGACGGGATCACCGGTGCGCGGTGTCGTTCCAGCCATCGGATGGGAGCGCACGACGTCGCCGGTGCGCGAGACGAGCAGCTCCGGGCTCGCGCCGATGAATCCGTCGACTGCGAAGACGAATGCCGAGGGGTACGACATCCGCAACCGCTGCAGCACCTCGACCGGATCGATGGGAACGTCGGCGTCGACGATGACCTCGCGCGCGAGCACGACCTTCTCGACCTCGCCCCGCTGCAGCGCCTCGACAGCGGTGGCGACGGCGCCGCACCACTCGTCTGGCTCGCGTCCCGGCCGGACCGA
>CBQZLL010000319.1:0-2725 GCA_967749945.1 uncultured Frankiaceae bacterium | reverse complement strand
TCGGTCGCGATGAAGGTCATCGCGTCGCTGCGCAACCAGTTCGGCGGGCACGTGATCAAGCCCGAGGTGCCGTAGGTGTACGTCTCGCGGCTCGGCCTCACCGACTTCCGGTCGTACCCGGAGGCGCTGGTCGACCTTGACCCGGGCCCGTCGACGCTGGTGGGCCCCAACGGCCAGGGCAAGACCAATCTCGTCGAGGCCGTCGGCTACGTCGCCACGCTCGGCTCGCACCGGGTCGCCAGCGACGCGCCGCTGGTCCGGTCCGGGGCGGAGCGCGCGGTGGTCCGCTGCGCGGTCCAGCGGGACGGCCGCGCGACTCTCGTCGAGATCGAGATCGCACCCGGCAAGGCCAACCGGGCCCGGATCAACCGCGCGCCCGTACCCCGGGCCCGCGAGGTGCTCGGGGCGCTGCGGACCGTACTGTTCGCGCCCGAGGACCTGGCGCTGGTCAAGGGCGACCCGCACGACCGGCGGGCGTTCCTCGACGCGCTGCTCGTGCTGCGCGCGCCGCGCTACCACGCGGTCAAGGCCGACTACGACCGAGTGCTCAAGCAGCGCAACGCGCTGCTCAAGACGTCGGCGTACGCCGCCCGCGGCGGCGGTGACTTCCGCACCCTCGACGTCTGGGACGAGCACCTCGCGACGCACGGCGCCGAACTGCTCGCCGGCCGCCTCGAAGCGGTGGAGGCGCTGCGACCGTTGGTGGACAAGGCGTACGACGTCCTCTCCGGTGGCGGTGGCCCGACCGGGCTCGACTACCGGTCCTCGCTCGGGCCCGAGGCGCCGATGGTGGCCGACCGCGAGCTGCTCGCGGCCGCGTTGCTCGCCGAGGTCTCCCGGATGCGGCCGCAGGAGATCGACCGTGGCATCAGCCTGGTCGGCCCGCACCGCGACGAGCTGGTCCTCTCCATCGGCGATCTCCCGGCCAGGGGCTACGCGTCGCACGGCGAGTCTTGGTCGCTCGCGCTGGCCCTGCGCATCGCGTCGCACGACCTGCTCACGGCCGACGGTGGCGAGCCGGTACTCGTGCTCGACGACGTGTTCGCCGAGCTCGACGTCGAGCGCCGCGACCGGCTCGCGGCGCTCGTCGCGCCGCGCGAGCAGGTGCTCATCACCGCGGCTGTGCTCGGCGACGTACCGGAGGCGCTGCAGGGCGCGCGCTACGACGTCGCCGCCGGGCAGGTGACCCGTGTCCGGTGACGAGCAGGAGCCGACCGGTCCGGACCTCGCCCGGGCGCTGCTCGACCAGGCGAAGGAACGCGCCCGCCGTACCCGGGCCGAGCCCCGCGCGGTCCGCCGCCGGGGGCGCGGCACCGGGGAGGGCGGCGACCCGCAGCGGTTCGGGGCGGCCATCGAGGCGTTCCTCGAGGTCCGCGGGTGGCAGCACGACGCGCAGGTGCATGCCGTCCTGACCCGGTGGCCGGAGATCGCCGGGGCGGACATCGCCGACCACTGCGTACCGACGAGCCTGCGCGACGGTGTGCTCACCCTCGCCGCGGAGTCGACCGCGTGGGCGACCCAGCTCACCCTGCTCGCGCCGCGGGTCAAGGACCGGGTGAACGCCGACCTCGGCGCGGCCGTCGTCACGACCGTTCGCGTCCACGGCCCGGCGTCGGCTCGGCGGAAGCCGGGCGAGTGGCGCGTCGCCGGGGGCAGGGGCGAGCGCGACACCTACGGGTAGTCAGCGGCAGGCCGCAGCGGGGCGGTTCCATCGGTCCGCGTATCCGTATCCAGCCCTGCGGAGTTCGCGGCTCTCCGTCCACAAGAGGCGGTCCAGATGGCGCTTTCTGTCTCTAAGACCCGGTAGAATCGAGAGCACACCGGCTCGTGGGGCCCGCGCAGCGGGGCGCAGCCGTGTGGGGGCGGTGAGACGTAAGGTCGACCGCGTGGGGGCGTTCGACGCCCGCAGCATCAAGGGCCTCGCGGGCCTGGTGGCCGTCCGCAAGCGCCCCGGCATGTACATCGGCTCCACCGGTGAACGTGGCCTGCACCACCTCGTGTACGAGGTCGTCGACAACGCCGTCGACGAGGCGCTCGCCGGGTTCGCCGACACGATCACCGTCACGCTGCTCGCCGACGGCGGCGTTCGGGTCACCGACAACGGCCGCGGTATCCCCGTCGCCAAGCACCCGACCGAGAAGCGTCCCGCCGTCGAGGTCGTCCTCACCACGCTGCACGCGGGCGGCAAGTTCGACCAGGGCTCGTACGCCGTGTCCGGCGGCCTGCACGGCGTCGGCGTCTCCGTCGTCAACGCGCTGTCGGCGCGGCTGGACGTCGAGATCGAGCGCGACGGCTTCCGGTGGACCCAGCCGTACGTCATGTCGAAGCCCGCGGCGCCGCTCAAGCAGGAGGGACCGAGTGCGAAGACCGGGACGACCGTGACGTTCTGGGCCGACCCGACGGTCTTCGAGTCGACGGTCTACAACGTCGAGACGCTGTCGCGGCGGATGCAGGAGATGGCGTTCCTCAACAAGGGGCTGTCGATCACCCTGCGGGACGAGCGGCCCGAGGTGCCGACCGAGATCCTCTACCGCTACGCCGGCGGCATCGTCGACTTCGTCAAGCACCTCAACGCCACCAAGGAAGCGATCCACAAGTCGGTGATCTCGTTCGAGGCCAAGGGCGAGGGGCTCGAGGCCGAGGTCGCGATGCAATGGAACAGCACGTACTCCGAGTCGGTCTACACGTTCGCCAACACGATCAACACGCACGAGGGCGGCACCCA
>CBQZLL010000318.1:0-2765 GCA_967749945.1 uncultured Frankiaceae bacterium | reverse complement strand
CGCCCGCCGCGCCGTCTGCGGGTCGGGGGGCAGCGCGCGCTGGTCGCGCGCGCGCGACGCGGGGTCGCACGAGACGTACGCGACCCGCCGCGGCGACAACGCGGCGATCGCCTTCATCACCGCGGCACCCGCGCCGTCGCGCGGCGGGTCGAGGACGACGAGGTCGACCCGGCCGAGCCCGACGCGCCGCAGGACGGCGTCGACCCGGCCCTCGTGCACCTCGGCGTTGCGGAGGTCGCGGAGGTTCTGCCGCGCGTCGGCGACGGCGGGCGAGGACGACTCCACCGCGACGACCCGTGACACCAACGGACCGAGCGCCCCGGCGAACAGCCCGACGCCCGCGTAGAGGTCGAGCGCAAGGTCGCCGGGCGCGGGCTCCAGGTACGCGAGCACCGCTGACAGGAGCACGTCGGGTGCCGCGACGTGCGACTGCCAGAACCCGCTGCCGCTCACCCACCAGGTGCGCCCGCCGGCGTGCTCGCGGACACCAGGGCGGCCGCGTACGGCCTCGGCTCCGCCGCGGTCGTCGCCGCGCAGGATCGACACGTCCTCCGCGACCGAGGCACCGACCCGAGCCCGGCGCCGTCGTGGCGTGACGACGACCGCGCGGTCGCCGCTGCTGCCCGCGATGACCTCGACGCGTTCGGCGACCGGCCAGGACAACGCCTCTGCCCCAACGGATTCCACCCCGTCGGACGCGATGAGGCACCGGTCGACCGGCTCGACCTCGGCGGACCGGCGCCGGTGCAGCCCGAGGCGGCCGTCTTGCGTGACGTCGAACTGCACGCGAGTCCGCCACCCCAGCCCGTCGTCGGCGCGTCCCGGCACCGGTACCGGCTCGACGACGACGTCGCACCCGAGCAGGTCGCGGATCCGCGCCGCCTTCGTCGCCCGCTGCGCGGGCAACGACAGGTGCTGCCAGTCACACCCACCGCACCGCCCCGCGTACTGGCATGGCGGCTCGACCAGGTCCACGCGGTCAGGGTAGTTGGGTCTCGGCCAGCGCTTCGGCGCGGACGTGGTGCGGCACGATGACGACCTGGACGTCGCGGTAGCGCCGCAACGACCGCGCCAGGGACGCGCTGGTCCGGTCGTGCACCAGCCGGTGCCAGAAGCGGGCGTACGCGCGTTGCGGGATGAGCACAGTGATCTCGGTGTCGGACGACGCCCGCGAGTCGAGCCACCGCACGATGGCGTGCGCGATGTCGCGGTCCGGGCAGTCGACGAGCACGAGCGGCACGGGGACGTGGTACTCGTCCCACTCGCGTTCCAGCAGGCGCGCGGCGATCGGATCGACCGACGCGTGCACGCAGGTGATCCGCGAATGCAGGCCGAACGGGCTGATCTGCTTCGCGTAGCGCAGCGCCTCGGCGACCGAGCCGTCGAGTCGTTCGACCGGGACGACGATCTCGTGCCGCGGCTCGGCGGGCTGGTTGAGATCCGCGATGTCGACCTTCAGGCCGGCCCGCTCGCGTTCGTACGTCCGGTTGAGATGGACGAGGAACGCGACGCCGATCGGCACCGCGATCATGACCATCCACGCACCCTGCGAGAACTTCGTCACCGCGATGACGACGTCGACGACGAACGTCATCACCGCGCCCGTGCCGTTGATGAGGACGCCGGTGCGCCAGCCTCGCTCGCGGTCCTTGAGATGCTTCACCGTCATGCCGGTCTGGCTCAGCGTGAACGAGATGAACACGCCCAGCGCGTACAGCGGGATCATCCGCGAGACGTTCGCCTCGAACACGATCACGACGCCGATCGCGAACGCCGCGAGCGTGATGATGCCGTTGCTGAACACCAGCCGCTGCCCGCGCCGGACGAACGGCCGCGGCATGAAGTCGTCCTCGGCGTGGAACGACGCGAGCCGCGGGAAGTCGGCGAACGACGTGTTCGCCGCGAGGACGAGGATGGCTGCGGTCATCACCTGGAGGTAGACGTACGCGGCGTTCTTCCCGCCGAACACCTCGCGGCCGATCTGCGAGATGACGGTCTCCTTCTCGCTGAACGCCGGGTGCAGCCGGGTCGCGAGGAACGAGAGACCGAGGAACATCGTGCCGAGCGTCGAGCCCATGACGACCAGCGTCCTGCGCGCGTTCTTCCACTCGGGCTTCTTGAACGCGGGCACACCGTTGGAGATCGCCTCGACACCGGTGACCGCCGAGCCGCCGTTCGAGAACGCGCGGAGGACGAGGAAGACGCCCGCGCCGTAGAGGAACCCGGACGGCTTGTGGTCGACGGGCGGGACGCAGGGCGTCGCGTCCGACATCCCCGGCGTACAGATCACCGCCGCGTGCTGCAGGCCGGCGAACAGCACGCGGTAGAGACCGACGCCCAGCAGACCGGCCATCGCGAGGATGAAGCCGTACGTCGGCACCGCGAAGACGCGGCCCGACTCCTTGACACCGCGCAGGTTGACCCAGGCGATGACGAGGATCAGTGCCGCCGACACCTCGATGCGATAGGGCTCCAGCGACGGGACGTACGAGTAGATCGCCGCGACGCCGGCCGCGACCGACACGGACACGGTGAGGACGTAGTCGGTGAGCAGCGCCACGCCTGCGACCTGCGCGGTGATGAGCCCGAGGTTGTCCTTCGTGACGATGTAAGCGCCACCGGCCGTCGGGTACGCCTTGATGGTCTGCCGGTAGCTGAGGATGAGCAGCGCGAGCACGACGAGGATCGAGATGGTGATCGGCATGAGCAACGAGAACGCCGCCACCCCGATGAACGGCAGGAGCTGCTTGAGGATCTCCTCCGTC
>CBQZLL010000317.1:0-2826 GCA_967749945.1 uncultured Frankiaceae bacterium | reverse complement strand
ACCGACGAGTCGCGGGTGAACAGCAGGTTGGGCAGCGGCGGGATCACGAAGTCGTGCCGCCCCAGCAGTCCGTAGACCACGCCGAGGCCGTGCTCGATCTCTTCGTGCGCGAGCCCGCCGATGACGACGTCGGCGAGGTCGTCGGAGTGCAGCCCGCGCAGGTGCTGCGTCAGGGCTAACGCGAGCGTCGGCCCGACGCCCTGCGGCGGCAGCGCGGACGCGATGAGCTCCTCCCGCGCTTCGTCGTCGTCGAGTACGTCGACGAGCAGGTCGCGCACGTACAGGACTTCGACGCCGCGGGTCCGCAGTGCGGACGCGAACGCGTCGTGCTCCTCCTGCGCGCGCCCCACCCACGGGATGCCGTCGAACAGCAGGTCGGCGTTGTTCCGCGGCGTGAGCCGCTTCAGCTCGTTCCCGGGCCGGTGCAGCAGCACCGTCCGCAGCCGCCCGACCTCGCTCGTGATCCCGTGCGTGTACGCCATGGTGTTCGCCAGCGTAGTGGCGCAAGATGCACGGCATGCCACCCCGTCAGCGCGGGCTCGCGAGCACCCGCCGGATGGAACGCGCCACCGGCAAGCTCTCCACCGCCGCCGTCGCGCGGATGAGCGCGGAGCTGCCGTGGTTCGCCGAGCTGCCGGCCGAGCACCGCGCGGCCGTCGGGATGGTCGCGCAGGCCGGCATCGCGGCGTTCGTCCACTGGCTCAGTGGCCCGCGCGACACGGCGCTCACCGGCGCGGTCTTCGGCGTCGCGCCGCGCGAGCTGGCGCGGGTCGTCAGCCTGCAACAGACCGTCGAACTGGTCCGCCTCACCGTCGATACGGTCGAGGCGCACGTCGCCGAGCTCGCGGCGCCCGGCGAGGAACAGGCGCTGCACGACGCCGTGCTGCGGTTCTCCCGCGAGGTCGCGTTCGCCGCCGCGCACGTGTACGCCACCGCCGCCGAGGAGCGCGGCGCCTGGGACGCCCGGCTACGCGCCATGCTCATCGACGCGCTGCTCCGCGGCGACCCGCCGGACGCGTTGCGCGCCAGGGCTTCCGCGCTCGGCTGGCCGGCCCGCGCGGCCGTCGCCGTCGTCGCCGGCACCGCGCCCGACGGCGACCCCGAACATCTCCTCGAGGACGCCGAACGGCTGTGCCGCGCCGCCGGGCTCGACGCGCTGGCCGGGCTACAAGGCGATCGGCTCGTCCTCGTCGTCACCGGCGACGACGACGTCGAGGGGCGCGTCGCGCGGGTCGAGAGCGCGTACGGCAAGGGCCCGGTCGTCGTCGGCCCGGTCGTCCCCGACATCGGCACCGCCGCGCGCGACTCCGCCCCCGCCGCGCTGGCCGCGTTGCGGGTCGCGGCGGCCTGGCCCGAGGCCCCGCGCCCGGTCGCCGCGGCCGCGTTGCTGCCCGAGCGCGCGCTCGACGGCGACGAGGCCGCGTGCGAGGCGCTGGCCGACATCTACAACACGCTCGGTGAGGCCGGCGAGGCTATCCGTGACACGGTGACGGCATACCTCGCACACGGCGGCTCCATCGAGGCCGCCGCCCGCGCCCTGTATGTGCACCCGAACACGGTGCGATACCGCCTGCGCAAGGCTGTCGAAGCTTCCGGCCTGCTGATGACGGAGGCCCGCGGCGCGTTCGTCATGCAGGTCGCCATCGCGGTCGGCCGGCTCCGGGACTCCGGCTGACCTGTCCGAGTTTCTTGTCGGGTTCCTCCAAACGCGGCATCCCAGGTTCGTGCGTGTCACCCGTCGCGGCACCCCGCCACGGACCGGAAGGGTGGCACTCGTGCTCGCAATGGTCGCGCCGGGGCAAGGCGCGCAGACCCCAGGCTTCCTGACCCCCTGGCTCGACCTCCCCTCGGTTGCGCGCCGCGTCGAGTGGGCGTCCGCGGTCGTCGGCCGCGACCTGATCGCTCTCGGGACGACGGGCAGCGACGACGAGATCCGCGACACCGCCACCTGCCAGCCGCTGCTCGTCGCGATCGGCCTCGCGGTGGGCCGCGAGCTGCTCGGCGACGCGCCCGTCGATCCCTGGTACGCCGGCCACTCGGTCGGCGAGCTCACCGCGGCCGCGCTGTCCGGTGCGCTGTCCGACGAGGCCGCGCTCGTGTTCGCCCGCGAACGCGGCGCCGCGATGGCCGAGGCCGCAAACGCGTACCCGACCGGCATGTCGGCCGTGCTCGGCGGCCCTATCGAGAAGGTCGAGGCCGCGGCCGCCGAGGCGGGCCTCGAGATCGCCAACCGCAACGGCGCGGGGCAGGTCGTCGTCGCGGGCCCGCTCGACGCGCTCGCGACGCTCACCACCCGCCTCGACGGCGTAGCGCGGGTGATGCCCCTACGCGTCGCGGGCGCGTTCCACACCAGAGCCATGGCGCCAGCGCAGGTGCGCCTGGTCGCGCTGGCCGGGTCGGTGCCCCTCGCCGACCCGGCCGCGCGGTTGCTGTCGAACGCCGACGGCACTGTGGTCACCTCCGGTGCCGACCTGATCCAGCGGCTGGTGCGCCAGGTCGCCGCGCCCGTCCGTTGGGATGCGTGCCTGGACACGCTCGCCGCCGCCGGCGTCACCGCGGTCGTCGAGCTGCCGCCCGCGGGCACGTTGACCGGCCTGGTACGTCGCGAGCTGCGCGAGGTCGAGGCCGTCGCGCTCCGTACTCCCGACGACCTGCCCGCGGCCCGCCGGGTCGTGACCGAGCACGCCGCTACGTCGGTCGGTCACGAGCCCGCATGGCGGGTCGTCGTGGCGCCGGGAGCCGGGAGGTTCCACCCCAGCGCAGTCGAACGTCTCGCTCCCGGCGCGGTCGTCGGTTGCATCACCGGTCGCCGCGACGACATCGACG
>CBQZLL010000316.1:0-2899 GCA_967749945.1 uncultured Frankiaceae bacterium | reverse complement strand
GCCAAGAGCGACTCGCTGCTCGGCCTCAAGGAGAACGTCATCATCGGCAAGCTCATCCCGGCTGGCACCGGCATCGCCCGGTACCGCAACATCCGGGTCGAGCCGACCGAGGAAGCGCGCCAGCAGGTCTACGCGAACGCGTGGACCGACGACGGCGAGTACGCCTTCGGTGGCGGCACCGGCCAGGCCGTACCGCTGGAGGACTACGACTACGGTCGCGACTACCGCTAGGTCACGCTCGACGAGAGGGTCGGCTCCGCGTTCGCGCGGGACCGGCCCTCTCAGGCGTTGACGGCCGCGGCGGCGTCGATCAGGCCCGAGCCGTAGACCGGGTCGACGCCTGGCGTGCCGAGGTCGACCGCGGTCGCGAGCAGCGTCGCGACGGCCTTCGCGGCGCTCAGGTGCCGGGCCAGCAGCAGCGCGACGACGCCGGCGACGTGGGGGGACGCCATCGAGGTCCCGGCCATCGCGACGTAGCCGGTCTTGCGGGTGTCCTCGTCGGTGTCGCGGCCGACGGTCGACAGGACGTTCACGGTGTTGTCGTCGACCGAGCCCACGCCGAATCCGTTCGTCCCCGCGGCGTAGCCGGCGCCACCGGGCGCGCAGACGAACCACTCGGTCATCGTCGCGTCGCCCTGCGAGTAGAACGCGCGGACGTCGCTGGGGTCGAGCGCACCGACGCACACGACGTGCTGCCACGCGCTCGGCTCGGAGCAGACCGGGACTGTCGAGTTGCCGGCCGCGGCGACGACGACGACGCCCCTGCCCCACGCGTAGTCGATCGCCGCGTGCAGGGCGTCGTTCTCGCCCGTCAGGGTCGCGACCGGTCCGGTCGCGGCGTTCTGGCCGAGCGACATGTTGATGACCCTGGCGCCGTGGTCGACGGCCCAGCGGATGCCGGCGGTGATGGTCGCGTTGGCGCCGGTGCCGGTCGAGTCGAGGACCTTGACCGGCATCAGCTTGGCGTTCGGCGCGACGCCGGCGATGCCGGTGCCGTTGCCGGTTGCGGCGGCGATCACCCCGGCGACGTGCGTGCCGTGGCCGTTGTCGTCCTGCGGCGGCTTCGCGCGGTTGAGGAGGTTGATGCCGCGGACGAGCTTGCCGCGCAGGTCGGGGTGGCCGAGGTCGATGCCGGTGTCGACGACGGCGACGACGATCCCCTTGCCGGTCGACCGCGGCCAGGCCTTGACGGCGTTGATCCGCGTCAGGCCCCACTGCGCCTCGCGCATCGGGTCGGACCGCGTGGCGGCGCGGGCGTACGACCCGGCCGAGGCGAGCACGGTCAGGGCGGTGGCGAGCAGGAGCGTGACAGGGCGTCGGGGCATCGGCACTCACTTCCTCGGCGTGGACCTCACCTCCTTCTACGACGGCCGCGCGGCGGCGTAACGCTCGCGTACAGTCCCGGCCATGCCGAGCTACCAGGCGAGCGTGCTCGCCCCGGTGCCGCCCGACCGCCTGTGGCCGCTCGTCGCCGACCTGACCCGGCACGGCGAGTGGTCCGCGGACCCGTTGACGGTGACCGTGTCGGGCGACGGCTACGAGTCGATCGCGACGTCGAAGGGTCGCGAGTTCCGCGCCCGGCTCATCGTGCTGGAGTCGGAGCCACCGTCGCGGTTCGCGTTCCGCGCGACCGACGCGACGGGGACGTACGAGCACGTGTTCACCCTCGCGACCGAGGGCGCGGGGACGCGGGTGACCCGCACGATCACCGCGACGGGCCTGACGCCGGGCCAGCGGGTGCTGTTCTACGTCGTGCTGCCGATAGTCAAGAAGCCGAACGCCGGCAAGGCATTGGCGCGCCTGGCGGCCGCGGCGGGCGACGCAAGTTCGTGATCTTGGCGATGTTCTGCACGCATACGGTGCAAACCATCGCCAAGATCACGAAGTCTGGCGGTGCAGGCGGGCGAACTCCGCGGCGAGGTCCGGCAGCTGGTAATGGGCGTTGAGGCCGCTCGGGTTGGGCAGCAGGAAGACGCGCGCGCCGCCGAGGTCGTCCGGCTGCGGCCCGACCGCGGCCCTCGGGCGGCCGAACGCCAACCGGTACGACGTCAGCCCGAGGAACGCGACGTACCGCGAGCCGTACGTCTCGACCAGCGTCGTCAGCGGCTCGACGCCCGCGCGGATCTCCGCGGTCGTCAGCTCGGCGGCGGTCGCGGTGGCCCGAGCTACGAGGTTGGTGACGCCAACGCCGTACGCGAGCAGCTCGTGCGACTCGGTCGGGTGCAAGCGCCGCGGTGTGAAGCCGCCGAGGTGCAGCGCCGGCCACAGCCGGTTCGCCGGGTTGCCGAAGTGGTGGCCGATCGCGGCGGACATGAGCGACGGGTTGATCCCGCAGAGCAGCACCCGCAGCCCGGGCGCGACGAGATCGGGCACCGTGCCGCCGTACGCCGCGAGGCACTCCTCCCGCGTCGGTCGCCGCCACTGCGCCACGGCCGCATTGTGCCGCGCCGGACGACCGATTCGGCGTCAGGGTGCAACGATCCGGTCGCCCGAGCGAAGTAGCAGGAGCCAGATCCTGGGGAGGGCCCAGCCAGCGCCGCCCCGCGCTCGACGAACCGGGCTGGGTAGCGGAAGGAGCAACAGCGTGACCAGCAGCACTCGCCGACTCGGCCGGGTCGGCACGACCATCGTCTCCGCGGGCGTGTTCGCGACCCTTCTCGCGAGCCCGGCCTGGGCCCACACGTCGCAGTGGCCCGACTGCGAGTTCTTCGAGACCGGCCACACGTACTGGAAGTACGCGGTGGATCCCGACTACTCCGCGCTGATCCCGTTCCATGGCGTGTGGAGGCCTCGCGACGGCAGGCTGGTCGCGTCGCAGCAGCAGGGGCCTCTCCCTCTGAACGGCGGCGACAAGTTCGAGATCTACGGCGAGGGCTCCAACGACTGGGCGCTGTTCGAG
>CBQZLL010000315.1:0-2941 GCA_967749945.1 uncultured Frankiaceae bacterium | reverse complement strand
GTTCTATCGGCGGCGAGGACAACGCCGCGACGCGCGGTCCGGGCGTCGCGGAGCAGGCCGATGATCCGTCAGACACGCCCTAGCACATACGCTTCCCCGCGTGTCGCTGACCTGGTCGCCCGTCCAGCGGGTGCTGTTCGTCTCGCCGCACGGCGTCGGGTCGGCGGGCGGGTTCCTCGCGGGAGCGAGCCTGCTCGTCCGGGAGATACGTCGCCGCGGCGGAGTCGACGAGCAAATGGTCGTCCGGGCGCTGACCTGGGCGGCGGTCGGCGCGATCGCCGGCGCGCGACTCGACTACATCGTGTCCCACCCGCGCGACTTCTCCTCCGTCTACGACGCGGTCGCCCTCTGGAAGGGCGGGCTCGCGATGTTCGGCGGCTTCATCGGCGGAGTCCTCGCGGCGTTGCCGATCCTCCGGCGCGCGAACGTGCACCTGCCCCGCTTCCTCGACGCGGCCGCGCCGGGCTTCGCGCTCGGCGTCGTCGTCGGCCGGATCGGCGACCTCGTCATCTGGGACCACCTCGGCGACGTCGCGCACGGGTGGACACGGACGTTCGGACTCACCATCAAGGAAGGCTACGACCTCGCGCCGGGGTTCGGCCCGTCGCCGGCGGTGCCGTTGCCCGCGGGCGAGACGTGCGACGGCGCGGCCAAGGCGCATCAGTTCTTCGCAGGGTGCACGTACCACCAACCCGCGCTCTACGACTTCCTCGGCGCGCTGGTCCTGTTCGGCGTTCTGTTGTGGGTACGCCGCCGGGCCCGCGCGCGAGCAGGGGTCTCGATCCTGCTCTGGGGCGCCTGGTACGGCACCGAGCGCCTCGTCATCGACTTCACCCGGTCCATCGACGAACGGTTCGGCGGCCTGACCGGGACGCAGTGGCTGGCGTCCGTGCTCGCGACCTTCTGCGTCGTGACGCTCGTCGTCATCGCGGTGCGCAAACGCGGACTCGGCGAGGAGCCGGACGACGCGCCGTCGCGCGAGGGCCCGCTGGTGCGTCAGTCGTCGTCGGTCGAGGACTCCGCGGCTTCCAGCGCGCCGTCGGAGTAGCCACGCGCGTAGTCCCACGAGACGTACTCGGCGGGGTCGGGAGCGTAGGCGGGCTCGTGCACGCGCGTCCTGCCCTCGTCGAGCAGGTGCCGGAGGTTGGCGCGCAGCAAGTCCCAGCCGAAGTAGTGCGGCTCGTCGCAGTCCTCGCAGTCGACGACGAGCCCGCGGACGCCGCGTGTCTCGAGCAGCGCGCGGTAGACCTCGAGGTCGGACAGGTCGGCGAGTACGTCCTCGCGTTCGTGGGGCGAGAGCGGCACGGCGACGTCGTCGTCCTCGATGAGCCCCGCCGGGTCGGCCGGGTCGTCGAGGAACGGGTCGCGCGGCTGGTCGTCGTCCACGGGGTCACGGTATCGCGCGGCGCGGCTCGGTAGGATGGGCTATGAGCCTTCCCCACCACGCCGCTCGCTGCGCTCGCGCCGCGGCGGGGTCCCCGGCATGAGCACCGACCCCACGGGGCTGCCGGCCAAGTTCGCGACGCTGGGCCTGACGTTCGACGACGTGCTGCTGCAGCCCGCCGCGTCGGACGTGGTCCCGAGCGAGGCGGACACGTCGACGCGCCTCTCGCGCGGCATCACGATGACGATGCCGTTGCTGTCGTCGGCGATGGACACCGTGACCGAGAGCCGGATGGCGATCGCGATGGCTCGGCAGGGCGGCGTCGGTGTACTGCACCGCAACCTCCCCGCCGACGAGCAGGCCGCGCAGGTCGACGTCGTGAAGCGGTCCGAGGCCGGCATGGTCACGGCGCCGGTGACCTGCGCGCCGGGCGACACCCTCGCCGCCGCCAACGACCTGATGGCGCGCTACCGCATCTCCGGCGTCCCCGTCACCGAGTCTGACGGGAGCCTCGTCGGCATCGTGACCAACCGCGACATCCGGTTCGAGCGCGACCACACGCGGCTCGTCCGCGACGTCATGACGCCGATGCCGTTGGTGACCGCGCCGGTCGGCACGTCGGCCGCGGACGCGATGGCGCTCCTGCAACGCCACAAGGTCGAGAAGCTCCCGCTCGTCGACGCCGAGGGCACGCTGCGCGGCCTCATCACCGTCAAGGACTTCGCGAAGAGCGAGGAGTACCCGTCGGCGACGAAGGACGCCCGCGGGCGGCTCGTCACGGGCGCGGCCGTGGGCGTCGGCGAGGACGCGTACAAGCGCGCCTCGCTGCTCCTCGAGGCCGGCGTCGACTTCCTCGTCGTCGACACCGCGCATGGCCACGCACAGGCCGTCATCGACATGGTTCGCCGCCTCAAGAGCGTCACGACCGTCGACGTCATCGCGGGCAACATCGCGACGTCCGAGGCGGCCCGCGCCCTGATCGACGCCGGCGCCGACGCCGTGAAGGTCGGAGTTGGGCCCGGGAGCATCTGTACCACCCGCGTCGTCGCGGGGGTGGGCGTGCCGCAGATCACCGCCATCTACGACGTCGCGCAGATCGCGCATCCCGCGGGTGTCCCCGTCATCGCCGACGGCGGCATGCAGTACTCCGGCGACATCGCGAAGGCGATCGCCGCGGGCGCCGACTCAGTGATGCTCGGGTCGTTGCTCGCGGGTGTCGAGGAGAGCCCGGGCGAGCTGCTGTTCATCAACGGCAAGCAGTTCAAGAGCTATCGCGGCATGGGCTCGCTCGGTGCCATGCAGTCGCGCGGGCTGGCGCAGTCGTACAGCAAGGACCGCTACTTCCAGGCGGACGTCCTCTCGGACGAGAAGCTCGTGCCCGAGGGCGTCGAGGGGCGGGTGCCGTACCGCGGTCCGCTGGCGGCCGTGGCGCACCAGCTCGTCGGTGGCCTGCGAGCCGCGATGGGTTACTGCGGGGCGCGGACGATCCGCGACCTCCAGGAGAACGCGCGGCTCGTCCGCATTACCTCGGCCGGCCTGCGGGAGAGCCACCCGCAC
>CBQZLL010000314.1:0-2964 GCA_967749945.1 uncultured Frankiaceae bacterium | reverse complement strand
CGTCGACCGCGGGCTTCACCAGCGAGGACACCGAGCTCGGTGACCTGCGGACGCCTCGGCCTCAACCGCGGCGGCGCCACCGCCGAGGGCGAAGTGTCCAGCGCCCGGGCATGCTCAGTGAACAGCTTCACCGCCGCCACACCCGTGCTACTCGCCGACGGCACCGCGAAGCCGATCGCCGAGGTCCGGGTCGGCGACCGGGTCGCGGCCTCCGACCCGACCAGCGGCGAGACCGGGCCACGGCGGGTCGAACGGATCATCGTGCACGGCGGCGCGCACCACCTGGTCGACGTCACCCTCGCCGACGGATCCCGGATCACCGCCACCGACCGGCACCCGATCTGGAACACCAGAACCCGCACGTTCACCCACGCGCAGGACCTGCACCCCGGCGACGCGGTACGGACCGTGACCGGCACACCGGTCGCCCACCCGAGTCTTAGGATGACGACGTGTATGGCCTCTCTGCGGACGTCGACCTGCAGTTCATCGAGGGCGGAACGCTGATCCAGGCCTGCATCGGGGAGAACGAGGTCGTCCTCCGCTTCGACAACGACGTCTCCGTGATGGTCGCGTCGAACGTCCGGCTGACCCACGACGGCTCCTCGATCCTCATCGAGGACGCTCGCGAGGTGGGTAGGCGAGTAACAGAACTGCTGGGCGACCAGATCACCAGTGCACAAGGTTCGCCCGACGGGACGACGACGCTGCGATGGGCCCGGGGCGCCGTACTCGACCTGCTCGACACCTGGGATGCGTATGAGAGCTACACCATCACGCACGGCGATGCGGTCATCGTGGTCTGACAGGGGCGACTGAGCTTGATCGCTGCCGGAGCACTGCTCGCCGGTCGCCACCCTCACCCCGCTGCCGCGAGAAAGGTCTCTGACTTGCGCTTCTCGTGCTTCCGAAGATCACGGTGGGCGTAGCTCAGTTGGTAGCGCACCGGGCTGTGGTCCCCGTTTGTCGCGGGTTCGACCCCCGTCGCTCACCCCACACGACATCCGCAGGTCAGCGGCAAGAGTGGATTTCTTCCTGATTGCTACAGTAGGTGACTGTCGCTTCACGTCGGAGCGGCGCAGGAGGGGATTCCCGGTGTTCCGTGTCCTTGGTTCCGCGCGTGCCCGCGCGGTCGTTCTCGCTGCCGTCGCCGCCGCGGCGTTCGGCGCGACCCCTGCGTTCGCGGGCACCGCGTCGCTCAGCGGCACCGTCACCGACTCGCTGACCGGCGACCCGGTCGCCGGTGTCTGCGTCCTCGTCTGGAAGGAAGAGGGCGACACCTCGTACGAGCAGGAGCCCGCGTCGTGCACCGAGGCCGACGGTCACTGGTCGTCGCCCAGCCTCGAGGCCGGGACCTACTACGTGCAGGCGACCGGAGCCGGCTGGGTGTCGCAGTACGCGTACAGCGCGACGTACGCATGGGACGCGCAGCGGTTCGCCCTCGCCGACGGCGACTCGGTCACCGTCGACCTGGCGATGGAGGCCGCCGGCTCGGTCGCCGGCACCGTGACCGACGCGGTCACCGGCGACCCGGTCCCCGACGTGTGCGTCTCGGCGCAGAGCAACGACTCGTCCGGCAGCGCGTGCACCAGCTTTGACGGGACGTACGCCATCTCCGGCCTGCGCCCCGCCACGGAGTATGTCGTCCAGTTCTCCGACTACTCGGGACGCTACCTGTTCGAGTACGCGCACGACGCCGCCACCTACGACGACGCGGCCCGGTTCGCGGTCGTCGCCGGCGAGACCACGCCGGTGGACGAGAGCCTGCAGCCGGCCGCGTCGATCAGCGGCACGGTGACCGACGTGGCATCCGGGTCGCCGATGTCCGGCGTCTGCGTCAACGCACTGACCGAGCCCGAGGGCTGGGAGTCGTTCGGCTTTGCCTGCACCGACGAGAACGGCAGCTACCGGATGACCGGCGTTCCGGACGGCGACTTCTACGTCTCCGTCGAGGACGACAGCGGCGCACACCCGCGCACCTGGTACCCGTCGGCCACCGATCCGGGCACGGCCATCGCCGTGCACGCGAAGCCGGGCCAGGACACGTCGGGCGTCGACATCGCGCTGAGCCCGGCGGCGTACGTCACCGGGACCGTGACCCAGGCCTCGACCGGCGAGCCGCTCGCGGGCGTCTGCGTCAGCGGCGCGCGCGCGTCGGACGGGACGTTCCTGCGTTCGGGCGGTCCGCAGGTCTGCAGCGACGACAACGGCCAGTACACCCTCGGCGGCCTGCCTACCGGTGACGTGAAGGTGTTCTTCGGCCCGTCCGACGACGCGCTGCTGCCACAGTGGGCGTACGGCCAGGACAGCGAGGCGACCGCGTCGCTCGTCCCGGTCGCCGCCGGCGAGACGACGAGTGGCGTCGACGCGGCGATGCTCGAGGGCGGCCGCATCGCCGGCCGGATCACGAACGCGAAGACCAAGAAGCCGATCGAGGGTGCTTGCGCGACCGTCGGCGTCTACTCGCACCGGTCCGGCGAGAACGGCACCCCGTGGGAGCCGGCCTGCACCGGTCCGGACGGGACGTACGAGATCCACGGCCTGCCGACCGGGTCGTACACCCTCGAGTTCTACGACCCCGACGGCACGTGGGCGTGGCAGTTCTTCCCGAACAAGGCAGACCGGACGCACTCCGCGCGCCTGTCCGTCACCGCCGGGACGACGCTGTCCGGCATCAACGCGAAGCTGGTGCCCGGCGGGACGGTAACCGGCCTGGTCATCGACTCGTCGACCGGGTGGCCGGCCGAAGGCGTCTGCGTCGACGGGTACACCGGGCGCGGCCACGACACGTTCGGCACGACGGCGCAGACGTTCGCCGACGGCCGTTACCTCCTGCGCGGCTTCCCGTCGACGGACGTCAAGGTCTTCTTCTCCGACTGCGGCGGCGGCTACGCGAGCGAGTGGGCGTTCGACAAGACGACGTACGACTCTGCCAACGGGATCGCGACCACCGCTGGAGCCGGC
>CBQZLL010000313.1:0-3001 GCA_967749945.1 uncultured Frankiaceae bacterium | reverse complement strand
GTGTTTGTGTCGCGGGTTTGTGGCGGCGGCAGCCCACACTCTCGGCGACCCACCCCCCAAACCCCACGACCCGGGCGGCGCGCGCGCCTAGCTCGCGAGGCGCTGCGACACCGCGACCCAGCGGTCCAGTGCGGCCCCGGCGGCACCCGTGTCGACCGCCGCTGCGGCGACCGGCAACGCGGCCAGGAGGCGTTCGCCGACCGGCGCGCCCGACGGAGCCAACGATGCCAGCGCCGCCGCCGCGTTGAGCAGCACCGCGTCCCGCACCGCACCACCCGCGCCGCGGAGGAACGCCCGCGCGACCGCCGCGTTCGCCTCGGCGTCGCCGCCGCGCAACGCCTCCACCGGCGCCACAGCGATCCCGAGCGACACTGGGTCGACCGACTCCTCGCGGACGGCGCCGCCGTGGACGACCCACACGCGCGACGTCGTCGCGGGCGTCAGCTCGTCGAGCCCGTCGTCCCCGCGGAAGACCAGCGCCGACGCGCCACGGTCGGCGAGCACCGCGGCCATCACGCCGGCCATCCGGGCGTCCGCGACGCCGACCGCCTGGTGCGTCGGCCGCGCCGGGTTGGTCAGCGGCCCGAGGAAGTTGAACACCGTCGGGATGCCCATCTCGCGCCGCGGCGCCGTCGTATGCCGGTACGCGGGGTGGAAGACCGGCGCGAAGCAGAACCCGATCCCCGCCTCCTCCGCGCACGCCGCCACCGCAGCTGGCTCCAGGTCGATACGGACGCCGAGCGCTTCGAGCAGGTCCGCCGAGCCGCACGCCGAGGACGCCGCGCGGTTGCCGTGCTTGACGACGCGCGCGCCGGTGCCGGCGACGACGAGCGCGGCCATCGTCGAGATGTTCACGGTGTGCGCGCGGTCGCCGCCCGTGCCGCACGTGTCGACGATCGGCCCGGTCACGACACACGGCCGCGCCCGCGCGAGCATCGCCGCGACGAGTCCGGCGACCTCCTCGCGCGCCTCCCCCTTGGCGCGCAACGCCACCGCGAACGCGGCCACCTGGGCCGGCGTCGCCGACCCCTCCATGACCTCGCCCATCGCCCACGCGGCCTGGTCGCGGGTCAGGTCCTCGCCGGCCAGGAGCGCGGTGAGCACCGCGGGCCAAGCGGTCACGACATCGCTAACGAGAGAGGTGCTCGTCGAGGCTCTTGATCAGCGCCTCGCGGTCGACGTGGAGCAGCGGCGCGACGTCCGCGAGCTGCTGGAGCCCACGTTCGAGCATCTCGTGCGCCCTGATCACGGTCGAGGCCGCCGACGTGACGACGGCGTTGTACTCGTGCGAGAACACGATGCCGCACCGGGGGCAGCGGCCGCCGGTGCCCTCCTCGACGACCTGCGCGAGCCGGAACGACTCGCCGCAGTTCCCGCACCATGCCTCGGTGTTCACCTCGTGGGCTCCTTGTCGGCGGTGAGCAGCCGGACCGCGGTCCGGGTGAGCTCGTCGGCGTCGATGGGATGCATGAGCACGGCGTCGGCCTGCGACCACTCACCGAGCCAGCGGTCGTCGCGCCGCCCGATCAGGACGACGATCGGCAGCCCCGCGGTGAGCTCGTTCTTGAGCTGCCGGCAGAGGCCGAGCCCGCCGGTCGGCCACGCTTCGCCGTCGAACACCATGAGGTCGGGGAGCCCCTCGTCGGCCGCGCGGATGGCCTGCCCCGCATCCTCGGCCTCGAGGAACGTCACGTTGTCGACCCCCGCTGCCGGCGACCGCCCGATCGCCATCCTGACCTGGTCGCGGACGACCGGGTCGGTGGCGTACACGAGGACGACGGCCACGGTGGACGGACACCTGCTCTCGGCTCGGTGGGCGTGTCGGAGGACGCGCGGATGCTATCGCGAACGCCACCGGCTCCCGGTTCGCGTGACACGCCCGTCCGTGCGATACTGAGAGTCGTTCTCACTCAGAGAGGCAACCCGCTGACCACCGACGCGCGGCTCACTCCGCAACGGCGCGCGGTCCTCGACGTCCTCCGCGTCGCGACCGACCACCCGACCGCGCAGGACGTGCTCGACCGCGTCCGCCGTACGTCGCCGGGCATCGGAGCCGCGACCGTCTACCGTGCGCTCAACATGCTCGTCGAGTCCGGTCAGGCGCTGGAGCTGGCCCTCGGCGAGTCCGCCGCGCGGTACGACGCGAACACCGCCCGGCACGACCACGTCGTCTGCACCCGGTGCGGCGCCGCGGCCGATGTCGACGCGGCGCTGCCACCCCGGCTCGCGCGCGAGGTGGCCCAGGTGTCAGGCTTCGCCGTCACCGGTCACGACCTCAAGTTCACGGGGCTCTGCCCCACCTGCAAGTCCGAGAAGCTCTAGGAGGAGCCAACCCATGCCGTCGCTCGAGGGCAGCAAGACGCACGAGAACCTCAAGGAGGCGTTCGCCGGCGAGAGCCAGGCGAACCGCCGGTACCTCTACTTCGCCCGCAAGGCCGACATCGAGGGCTACCCGGACATCGCCGGTCTGTTCCGCGACGTCGCGGAGGGCGAGACCGGTCACGCGTTCGGGCACTTCGACTTCCTCGCCGAGGTCGGCGACCCGGTGACCGGCGCCAAGGTCGGCAAGACCGCGCTCAACCTCCAGTCCGCCATCGACGGCGAGACGTACGAGTTCACCGAGATGTACCCGGGCTTCGCGCGCACCGCCCGCGACGAGGGCTTCGAGGAGATCGCGGAGTGGCTCGAGACGCTCGCCCGCGCCGAGAAGAGCCACGCCGGCCGCTTCGCCAAGGGTCTGGACGCCGTCAACACCAACGCCTAGACGGTCCGGGGCGGTCGGGGCCGTACCGCTCGCTAGGGCGACGACGTCGCTCTGGTCGCTACGCGGGTACAGCCCCGCCCGCCCCGTTCCTGGGGAGCCATGAAACCCATCACCGTCGACGACCTCGAGCTGGATCTCGCGAAGTACGGGGAGAGACGAGACGCGGCACGAGCAGACGCCATCGCGCTCAAGAGGCTCCGGCGCATCTCGCTCGGCGACGTCGTCACGCTCGTGTTC
>CBQZLL010000312.1:0-3036 GCA_967749945.1 uncultured Frankiaceae bacterium | reverse complement strand
CCGAGTCGAGCCCGATCAGGTCGAGCAGCGCCAACGGCCCCATCGGGTGGCCGCAGCCGTACCGCATCGCGGCGTCGATGTCGTCGGCAGTGGCGTAGCGCGACTCGAGCATCCGGACGGCGTTGTTGAGGTAGCCGAACAGCAGCGCGTTCGCGATGAACCCGGCCCGGTCGCCCGCGGTCACGTCGGTCTTGCCGATCCGCGCGACGAGGGCCTCGATGTCGTCCACGACCTCCTGGTCGGTGACGACGGACCGGATGATCTCGACCAGCGCCATGATCGGCGCCGGGTTGAACCAGTGCATGCCGAGGACCCGGCTCGGGCGTTGCGTCGCGACGGCGATCTCGGTGACCGACAACGCCGACGTGTTGGTGGCGAGCACCGCGTCGGGCGGGCAGATCTCGTCCAGCCGGGCGAACAGCTTCGTCTTGAGGTCGAGGTGCTCGGGGATCGCCTCGACCACGAGGTCGGCGTCGGCGAGGCGGTCGAGGTCGGTCGTGAGCTCGAGGCGCCCGAAGATCGCGGCCTGCTCGTCCGCGGTCATCTTGCCGCGCGACACCGCCCGGCCGGTCGAGTGCTCGATGTGGCCGCGGCCGCGTTCGACGGCGTCGTCACTGATCTCGATGCCGACGACGTGCAGGCCGTTGCGCGCCAGGACCTCCGCGATGCCCGCACCCATGGTGCCGAGCCCGACCACGCCGACCTTGCGGAACTCGCGAGCCACGCGTCCTCCGTCCGGAGCTGTTCGAGGATGTCCCGCAGTCTCCCATCCGGCGAGGCGCGGCCTGAAATCCCGGCTGTTGCGCTCGCCGTGCGCGCCGAGTAGGAAGGGTCGATGTCGTCCGGGCTCACCGTCACCCAGACCGACGACGGCGGCCGATCGGTGCTCGCCGTCGCGGGTGAGCTCGACATCGGTACGGCGCCCGCGTTGCGCGAGTCGCTGCTCCGGCTGCTCGACCGGGACGACGTACCCGACGTGGTGGTCGACGGGAGCGGGGTGACGTTCGTCGACTCGTCCGGACTCGCCGTGCTTCTCATGGGCGCCCGCCGCTGGGCAGCGGAGAAGCGGTTGTTCGCGCTCCGGACCCCGAGCACGACCCTGTCGCGCCTGATCGACCTCGCGGGCGTACGGCGAGCGTTCGCGGTCGAGGAGTAACTACCCGACGTCGGCCCAGACCACCTTGCCGGTCGACTGGCGCCGGACGCCCCAACGCTGCGCAACCCGCGACACGAGCAGCAGTCCGCGGCCGGTATCGCCCTCGGTCACCGGCCGGGCTGGGCTCATCAACGGGTCGGCGTCGGTGACCTCGACGCGGACAAGGTCCGGCGCGAGGACGACGTCGAGCGTCACGTCACCGCGGCCGTGGACGACCGCGTTGGTGACGAGCTCGCTGACGACGAGCGCGACGGCGTCGGCCGAGGCCGGCACGGCCGCGAGCTCCATCGCGTCCATCGCGAACGCGCGGGCGAGCGCCGGCGTGGACACGGACGGCGGCAACGTCGTGTGCGCGCGGATGTCCACCGGAAAGCCTCCCCGACCCGTCGGGCGCGGGATGCCCGCGCCCACGGGGGCTAAACCGGAGTTCGCGAGGTCGTGACCTCAGTCAAGGCCGTTGGCCCTGCGGATCACGGCGACGACCTGACCCATGATGGTGGTGAGCGCGTAGTCCTTGGGCGTGAACACCGCCGCGACTCCGCTCGCCAGCAGTTCGCGCGCGTCGGCGTCGGGGACGATCCCGCCGACGACGACGGGGACGTCACCGAGCCCCGCGTCGCGCAGGCCCGCCAGCACGTCGGGGACGAGCGCACGGTGGCTGCCGGACAGGATCGACAGCCCGACACAGTGCACGTCTTCCTCGACCGCCGCCGCGACGATCTGTGCCGGCGTGAGGCGGATGCCCTGGTACACGACCTCGAACCCCGCGTCGCGGGCACGGACGGCGATCTGCTCGGCGCCGTTGCTGTGGCCGTCGAGGCCAGGCTTGCCGACGAGCAGCTTGAGCCGCCGCCCGAGCCGTTCGCTCGTCGCCCGCACCACCTCGCGTACGGCCGCGAGATCCTCGCCCACCTCGGACGGCCCGACCGCCGCCGAGACGCCGGTCGGCGCGCGGTACTCGCCGAACACCTCGCGCACCGCCCCCGACCACTCCCCCGTGGTCACGCCCGCGCGGGCGCAGGCCAGGCTTGCTCGCATGAGGTTGGCGTCCGTCTTCGCCGCGTCGCGCAGCGCGGTGAGCGCCTCCTCGACCGCTGCGGCGTCGCGGCGCGTCCGCCACTCGCGGACGGCCTCGACCGCGCGGTGCTCGACATTCGGGTCGACGGTGAGGATCGCGGTGTCCAGGTCGGCGAGCAGCGGGTTGGGCTCGGTCGTCGTGAACGTGTTGACGCCGACGACCGTGACCGCGCCGGACTCGACCCGGCGGCGGTGCTCGGCATGGGACGCGACGAGCGCACCTTTCATGTACCCGCTCTCGACGGCCGCGACCGCGCCGCCCATCGCCTGCACCCGGTCGATCTCCGCGCGCGCGCCGTCGACGAGCTCGCGCACGGTGCGTTCGACGACGACCGACCCGGTGAACAGGTCGTCGTACTCCAGCAGGTCGGTCTCGTACGCGAGCACCTGCTGCAGCCGGAGCGACCACTGCTGGTCCCACGGGCGCGGCAGGCCGAGCGCTTCGTTCCACGCCGGGAGCTGTACGGCGCGCGCCCGCGCGTCCTTCGACAGCGTCACCCCGAGCATCTCGAGGACGATGCGCTGCACGTTGTTCTCGGGCTGGGCCTCGGTGAGACCGAGCGAGTTGACCTGGACGCCGTAGCGGAACCGGCGTTGCGTCGCGTCGGCGACGCCGTAGCGATCGCGCGTCAGCTCGTCCCAGAGCTCGACGAACGCCCGCATCTTGCACATCTCCTCGACGAAGCGCACGCCCGCGTTGACGAAGAAGCTCATCCGCGCGACGACGTCGCCGAACCGCTCCGGCGGGACCTGCCCCGAGTCGCGCACCGCGTCGAGGACGGCGATCGCGGTGCACATCGCGT
>CBQZLL010000311.1:0-3047 GCA_967749945.1 uncultured Frankiaceae bacterium | reverse complement strand
GTGCTGCACCGCGCGATGGGCCAGTCGACGGCGGACCTCGACGCCGTCCTCGACCTCGTCGAGTCGGCGGTGCGCCGACCGTAGGGTTGTGCGCATGGACCTCGGACTGGCCGGCCGTTGTTACGTCGTCACGGGCGCGTCGCGTGGCCTCGGTCGTGCCGCGGCCGACGCGCTGCACGCCGAGGGCGCGTACGTCGTCCTCAACGGCCGCTCGCCCGACTCGCTCGCCGTTGCGGTGCGGGCACTCGGCGCGGACCGGGCGGAGGGCGTGGCCGGCTCGCTCGCCGACCCCGCCCTCCCCGACCACCTCGTCGGCGCCGCGCTCGCGCGGTTCGGCCGGCTCGACGGCGCTCTGGTCTCGGTCGGTGGACCGCCCGGCGGCACGGTGCTCGACACGCCGGACGACGCGTGGCGGGACGCGTTCGAGTCGGTGTTCCTCGGCGCGGTCCGGCTCGCCCGCACCGTCGCGGCGGCGCTGCAGGCCGGCGGCGCGATCGGGCTGGTGCTCTCGTCGTCGGTGAAGGCGCCGCTCGACGGACTCGCCATCAGCAACGGCCTTCGTCCAGGGCTGGCCATGCTCGCGAAGACGCTGGCCAACGAGGTCGGGCCGCGCGGCGTCCGCGTCGTCGGCCTCGTCCCGGCTCGGATCGCGACCGACCGAGTCGCCGAGCTCGACGCAATGTCGGGCGATGCCGCCGCGGCCCGCGCCGCGCACGAGGCGCGCATCCCGCTGCGCCGCTACGGCGAGCCCGAGGAGTTCGGCCGGGTGGCGGCGTTCCTGCTCTCGCCGGCGGCGTCGTACCTGACCGGTTGTGTGGTCCCGGTCGACGGCGGCGCGATCCCGACCCTCTAGCAGGGAGCGCACCCGCACCTTCGTGATCTTGGCGATGGTTTGCACCGTATGCGTGCGAAACCTCGCCAAGATCACGGGTTGCCGCGGCCGGCACCGGGCCTAGACGGCCGCCTGACGCTCGAACTGCGTACGGTACAGCTCGGCGTACAGCCCGTCGGCCGCGAGCAGCTCGTCGTGGCGGCCCTGCTCGACGACGCGACCCTCGTCGACGACGAGGATCAGGTCCGCCTCGCGGATCGTCGAGAGCCGGTGCGCGATGACCAGCGACGTCCGGCCCGCGAGCGCCGTCTTCAACGCCTGCTGCACCGCGAGCTCGGACTCCGAGTCGAGGTGCGCGGTCGCCTCGTCGAGGATCACGATGCCCGGCGCCTTGAGCAGCAGCCGGGCGATCGCGAGCCGCTGCTTCTCACCACCGGAGAGGCGGTAGCCGCGGTCGCCGACGACGGTGTCGAGGCGCTCGGGCAACGACGCCACCAGGTCCCAGATCTGCGCCGCGCGGCACGCCCGTACGAGGTCGTCGTTGGTCGCCTCGGGCCGCGCGTAGAGCAGGTTGGCGCGGATGGTGTCGTGGAACATGTGCGCGTCCTGCGTCACGACGCCGATCGCGTCGCGCAACGACTGCAGCGTCGCGTCGCGCACGTCGACACCGCCGATCCGCACCGTGCCTGACTGCACGTCGTACATCCGCGTCGGCAGCATCGAGATCGTCGTCTTGCCCGCGCCGGACGGGCCGACCAGGGCAACGAGCGAGCCCGCCGGAGCGGTGAACGACACGTCGTGCAGCACCTGCTGCGACGGTGCGGAGTCGAGGACAGCGACCGACTCGAGGGAGGCGAGCGAGACCTCCTGCGCGCTCGGGTAGCGGAAGTCCACGTGCTCGAACGCGACGTCCGCCGCGGCATTAGGCAGCAGCACGGCGTCCTCGCGTTCGGCGATCATCGGCGGCAGGTCGAGGATCTCGAAGACCCGCTCGAACGACACCAGCGCGCTCATCACGTCGACGCGGATGTTCGAGAGCTGCGTCAGCGGCCCGTAGAGCTGGGTGAGCAGCTGCGCGAGCGCGACGACGGTGCCGACCGTCAGCGTGCCCTCCGCGGCGAACCGCCCGCCGAGCCCGTACACGACCGCCTGCGCGAGCCCGGCGACCAGCGTCAGCGCGACGAAGAACGTCCGGCTGAACATCGCCGACTGGATGCCGATGTCGCGCACTCGTCCGGCCCGTTGTGAGAACTCCTGCGCCTCCACGTCCGGCCGCCCGAACAGCTTGACGAGCAGCGCACCGGCGACGTTGAAACGCTCCGTCATCGTCGTGTTCATCGACGCGTTGAGCGTCATGCCCTCGCGGGTGATCGCCTGCAGCCGCGTGCCGACCCGTCGTGCCGGGAGGACGAACAACGGCACCAGTACGAGCGACAGCACGGTGATCTGCCACGACAACCGCAGCATCACGGCGACCGTCGCGATGAGCAGGATGACGTTCGAGACGACGCCGGACAGCGTCGACGTGAACGCCTGCTGCGCGCCGATGACGTCGTTGTTGAGACGGCTGACGAGCGCACCCGTCTGGGTCCGGGTGAAGAACGCGACGGGCATCCGTTGCACGTGGTCGTACACCTGCGACCGCAGGTCGAAGATCAAGCCCTCGCCGATCCGGGACGAGTACCACCGGTTTGCCAGCGACAGGCCCGCGTCGAAGATGACCAGGCCCGCGTACGCCAGGAAGATCGTCCAGACCAGACCGAGGTTGTGGTGCGGGATCGCGTCGTCGAGCAGGCGGCGGACCAGTAGCGGCGTGATGACCGAGACCGCCGCGTCGAGCACGACGAGCCCGACGAAGACGGCGAGCTCGCGCCGGTACGGCTTGGCGAACCGGAGGATCCGCTTGACCGTGCCCGGGGCGAGGCGCTGCTTGGCCACCGAACGGTCGGTTCGGTAACTGTGCAGCATCTGCCAGTGCGCCATCGTGCGACCGTAACGTCCCGGAGTGACGGTCGCTTCCCGAACGGCGGATCCGTACCCCCTGGACGACGACGAAACATCTCCGTAGGCGACCGGACCGCTCGGACGTAACGAGAGTGCGGGGACGTCAACGAAAGGGGAACCCCATGGCACTCCGGAGGACTCTCTCGCTCGCGGCCGTTGCGGTCGCCGCGTCCGGCGCGGTCGCGTCGGCCCCGGCCCACGCGACGACCGA
>CBQZLL010000310.1:0-3089 GCA_967749945.1 uncultured Frankiaceae bacterium | reverse complement strand
GCCTCGTCGAGCAGGCCCTCGATCATCGCGGGCGTGTACCCCTGGGTGACCGCGGCGATCGCGTCGCGGTGCTCGCCGCCGCCGAGCTCGGCCGCATGCGCCTTGCGGGCGAGGAAGTGGTCGAGCAGCTCGCGCCGCCCGGCCTTGCCCGGGACCTCGAACGTGAGCCGCCGGTCGAAGCGGCCGGGCCGCAGCAGCGCCGGGTCGATGCCGTCGGCGCGGTTGGTCGACGCGATGAGCATGATGTTCGCCGCGCGTGGGGCGGGCTTGGCGAGCTGGCGGTGCGCAGGGAGCAGCAGGTTGAGCTTCTCGACGACCGCGTTGCGCAGCTTCTGCACGCCGGTCGGGGTGTCGAACGACTGCATCTGCACGAGCAGCTCGTTGACGACGGGACCGGCCAGGTCGGACGTGCCGAACGGCATCGTGACGGTGCCCGTCGCGGCGTTCGCGTACGTCGACGGGAGGCCGGTGAGCCCGCCGCAGCCGACGATGCCGAGGCTCGGCGCGGCCGTCATCTCCATGCCGCGGCGGGTGCCGGCGATCGCGTCGAACTCGTCGATGAACCCGATGGCGCCGCCCTCACGCGCGGCGGCCCGGCGTAGTTGCTTGAAGTACGAGCGGATCTTGCGGGCCGTGGCGCCGTAGTACGACGACTGGAATGACGACGCCGACGCGAACAGGAACGGCACCCCCGCCTCGGCCGCCATCGCCTTCGCCGTGTGCGTCTTGCCGGTGCCCGGGCCGCCCTCGAACAGCAGGCCGCGGCGCGGCCGGCCGCCCATCTCGCGGGCGAACGTCTCGTGCGAGAGGAACAGGTTCAGCGACCGGACGACCTCGTCCTTGACCGGGTCGATGCCGACGACGTCGGAGAGCCGGACGTCGATCTGCTCGGGCCGGAACATGACGTGCGGCGAGCGCCCGGTGACGATCTGCGTCCCGCCGAGCAGCGCGATCAGCGCGACGAAGAACAGGATCGGCGCGAACACCAGCCAGTCGATGTGCGGCAGCGCGAAGACGTCGAACGGGCGCCCGTCGAGCGTGCGGTACCAGAGGAACGCGGCCGGTCCGGCCAGGCAGAGCGCGACGGACCGCAGCCGGCGGCGGCGCTGGGTCTCCCGGTTGTGCCCGACGTCGGCGGCGTGCACCGAGACCAGGCCCGCGCTGGCGAGCATGGGGTCGAGCGTGGCGGTCGCCGGGGCGACTTCCTGGGCCATGACGCGCTCCCGGTATGGGTTGGCGCGGGCACCGCTCCCGACCCCCGGAAAATTTCTTTGGCCCGGGGCTCAAGGCCGGCGCCCGCGGTGCCGATGTAGGTCGGGACGGCGGGGCTGTCCGTGTGGTGCAGTGTCGCACCCGGAGCCCCCGCGTGACTACAGAGTGTGAGCAATTCACTCTGACGGCGTAATGTCCGGCCTAGGCCCGGTTACTCCGCGTGTCGATCCCGGCGAACAGGTCGGTCTCCCGGCCGTCCTCGTCCCGCTCGGCCCCGAGCGTGCCGCGGGCCAGGATGAAGTGCTCCCAGCCCATCCCGCGTTCGGCCAGCTCGGGCGGCAGTGCGAAGAACACGGCGTCCTGCTGGATCTGGCTACGGTGCGCCCGCATGGCGGCGTACTTGCGGTCGAGGTGCTCGGGCGCGCGGACCGTCGTCGTGATGACCTCGTCGGCTACGCCGAACGGCAGGTCGTCCGGGCTCTCGAACTGGGCGAAGAACTCGTCGCCGGTCGCCTTGAAGTACTCCCAGCCCTCGCGCAGCGCGCTCTTGGGGAACGCCGTGTAGTACAGCTTGGCGACCGTCCAGTCCGGTGCCGCTGCCTCGACTGCCGCGACGGCGACTCGGTGGGCCTGGATGTGGTCTGGGTGGCCATAGTCCCCGTTGGCGTCGTACGTCACGACGACCTGCGGCCGGACCTCGCGGACGATCCTGGTGAGCGCGCCGACGGCCTCGTCGAGGTCGGCCCGCCAGAAGCAGCGCGGGTCGTCGTTCTCCGGCGTGCCGATCATGCCGCTGTCGCGCCACCGGCCGGCGCCGCCGAGCCACCGCTGGTCCTTCAGTCCGAGGACCGTCGCGGCCTCCTCCATCTCGGTCCGCCGGTGCGCGCCGAGCGCGTCGGGGTCGAGGTGCGCGAGAGCCGGGTCGACGATCTCGCCGACCTCGCCGAGCGTGCACGTGACGACCGTGACGTGCGCGCCCTCGGCCGCGTACTTGGCGATCGTCACGCCGGTCGGGATGCACTCGTCGTCCGGGTGCGCGTGGACGAACATGACGCTTCTCATTCGGCGACTCCGGCGAACAGGTCGGTCTCGCGGCCGCTCTCCGGGTCGACCGGACCGAGCGTCCCGTGAGCCAGCGTGAAGTGCTCCTCGTCGAACACCTCGTGCGCGACGTTGTTGGACAGCGCGAAGAACCGGCCGGCGACCGAGACCTGCGTGCGGTGCGCGGCGATGGCGTTGAGCTTCGCGTCGAGGTACGCGCGCACGTCGAGCGTCGTCGTGATGTGCGGCGTGGTCGTGCTGTCCTCGACGGGCTCGGGCAGATCGAAGCCACCGGGACGCTCGGCCGCGTCGTAGTCGGCGCGCTCGCGGCGGCGGCGTTCCGGGCCGCCCCACGCGCAGTAGTAGACCTTGCCGACCGTCCAGTCCGGCGCAGCGGCCGCGACCGCGAGCACCGTGACGCGGTGCGCCTGGATGTGGTCGGGGTGGCCGTAGCCGCCGTTCTCGTCGTACGTCACGACGACCTGCGGTCGTACCTCACGGATCACTTTGACGAGATGCCCCGTGGCCTCGTCGAGGTCGGCGTTCCAGAGCGCCGAGCCGCGCTCGTTCTCGGGCGTGCCGATCATGCCGCTGTCCTCGTACGGGCCGAGGAAGCGGTGGTCCGTGACGCCCAGGACCTTCATCGCGTCGGCCAGCTCGTCGACCCGCGCGTCGGCGAGCGGCTTGCCCGTACCGAGATGGCGGAGGTCCTCGGGGACGATCTCGCCCTGCTCGCCGCGGGTGCAGGTCACGAGCGTCACCTGCGCGCCCTCGGCGACGTAGCGCGCCATCGCGCCGCCCGTCGCGATCGACTCGTCGTCGGGGTGCGCGTGCAC
>CBQZLL010000309.1:0-3121 GCA_967749945.1 uncultured Frankiaceae bacterium | reverse complement strand
AGTAGGGCTTGGCGAAACGCTCGTCGCGGCGTGCTTCGCCAGCCCACATCTCGTGGACAGCCGAACCGATCCGGGCCGTTTCGCCAAGCCCTACTGATGCCGCGCTGCCCAGGCTCAGAGGACGGTGTGGCCGTACATCTCGCCGAGGGGGTCGGCGAGGAGCTCGAGCCGCGCGCCGTCGGGGTCGCGGAAGTAGACCGACGTGCCGCTCTCGACCTGGTACGGCACGCCGGCCGCATCGAGGTTGCCGCGCAGCCGTTCCCACGTCGCCGGGTCGACCGAGATCGCGATGTGGTGCAGCCCTCCGAGCACCTCCGCGTACGGCCCGAGGTCGAGGCCGGGGAGGTCGAAGAACGCGAGCAGGTTGCCGTGGCCGATGTCGAAGAAGAAGTGGTTCGAGCCGCGGTAGTCGCGGTTCTCGAAGATGTCCGTGAGCGGGAGCTCCATAACCTCCTGGTAGAAGCGCACGGTGCGTTCGACGTCCGAGCAGAGCAGCGCGACGTGGTGCGCGCCGCGCGCCGCTGACGGTGGGCGCTCGCCGGTCGCGCGCAGGTACGTCTCCCGGATGCGTTGCCGTTCCTTCTCGATCGCGGCGAGGTCGAGGGTGGCCACGTCAGATCCGGAAGAACAGGCCAAGGAAGCGTTCGGCGATCGCGGTATCGCCCCGCACCGTCCCCGCGTTGCTGCGCCCGAACGTCGTGAGGACGAAGCTCGCGGGGTCGAACTCGATGACCGCGGGCACCGCCGACACGTCGCCCGGCTCGTACGTCATGCCGTCGGCGGTGACGTGCATCACGGTGTCGCCGGCGTTCGGCCCGCTGGTGACCCGGATGCCGATGTCGTACGTCCCGCGGTCGGTCGCCGCGCGCACCGTCGACTGCCACAGCACGAACATGAACGGCACGAGCAGGTCGGCGACGTCCCCCGCCAGCCCGTGCGGCCGTCCGGTGCCCTGCCGGATGTCCCAGGAGTGCACGCCGTAGTCCATGAGCTGGAACGCCGGGTAGAAGAACGCCGGCAACGGACCCAGGTAGAAGTGCGCGACCTGCAGCGAGCACCAGTCGTCGGGACCGATGGCATCGAAGATCTCGGCCATCTTCGCGAAGTCGGCGCGGGCCCGCTCCATCAGCACGCCCTGCGGCACGTCGCGGAGCGACCGCGCCCGCTCGTCGGCCCGCGCCGCCATGCCGAGCACGCCGAACGCCGGGTCGGTGGCGCTGTCGTCGCGCGCCGCGTCGAACGCCTCGAAGTACGACTCCGTCGTGTCGACCAGGTGTCCGACGACGTCGCGGACCTGCCATCCGGTGCAGGCCGTCGGCGCCTCCCATGCGGCGGGCCGCTCGGCGAGGGCGAAGAACCCCTCGGCCTCGCGGCCCAGCACCCGCAGGATCGTGTCGCGGCCGTCGAAGGTCATCGCGTTCCAGCCCATGGCCCCTCCTCGTCTCACCGAGGAACTCGTCGCTCTCGACGCTACGCCTCCGCACCGAGCAGCGGGCGCGCGTCGAGCTCACGGCGCCGTGGCGGCTTAGACGCGGGCCGCCGCACCCGGATTGGGCACGGCGGCCCGCTGGGCACGCGTGGTTACTCGTAGGTGCAGAAGGCCCCGCCGCTGCCGCACGACCCGAGGTCGAGCACGATGTCCTTCAGCAGGTTGGTCAGGGTCGTTGTGCCCCCGAGGCCGACGATGTTCGTGTAGTCGGTCGCGCACCCGTCGTACGGGTTGCCGGCCCCGTCCTGGTACGTGTAGCAGACGTGCGTGTCGGTGCTGGTGCCGGCCCACGTGACGGGCACGTTGTAGCAGCTGCCGGCGCAGGCCTTGACGTAGACGACGCTGAACGCGGGCTCCGGCGTCGTCACGCTGACGGCCAGGTCGCAGACGATCGTGTCGTCGGAGCCGGCGCCGTAGCACCCGTCCACCGGCACAGTCAGGGTCTGCGCCTGGGCGGCGCCGGCGACCACGCCGACCGCGAACGGGATCGCCAGGGCGATGGTCGCGACACGTGCGAGCGATCGCTTCATGTAGGACAACCTCTCCACGAGGGGGGACCGGCCGCACGACAGCAGACCGCCCGCCCTCCGGCGAGACATGCCCCCGTCAGCAGCCGCTCCGCTGCTGGGTGCCCTGATCAGGGCGGCGCGAACGATAACGGCCGGAATGTCCGGTTGGCAAGGGTTCAGTCGCGGGTGCGGGACATCCGCGCGGCGCGCTGCCGCTGGAGGAAGTGCCGTTCGGCGGGGTTCGCGCTGAGCTCGATCGCCCGGTCGTAGGCGCCGACGGCGCCCTCGTCGTCACCGACGCGGGCGAGGAGATCGGCGCGGGCCGCGTGGTACGGCTGGTAGTCGTCGAGCGTCCCGGCGTCGAGGTCACCGAGCGCAGCGAGTCCAGCGGCCGGACCACGAGCCTCGGCGACGGCGATCGCCCGGTTGAGCGCGACGACGGCGTTCGGGCGCCGCGCGTAGAGCTGGTCGTAGAGCGCGACGACCTGCGACCAGTCGGTCGCGTCCGCGGTCGGGGCGTCGGCGTGCACGGCGGCGATCGCGGCCTGGATCTGGAACGGGCCGGGCTGGTCGCGCCGCAGGCACGCCCGGACCAGCTCGTGCCCTTCGCCGACGAGCGCGCGGTCCCATCGACCGCGGTCCTGGTCGGCGAGCCGGACCAGCGCGCCCTCGGCGTCGGTGCGGGCCGGCCGGCGCGCCTCGGTGAGGAGCATCAAGGCAAGCAGGCCGACGGCCTCGGGTTCGTCGGGCATCAGCGCCACGAGGACCCGGCCGAGCCGGATCGCCTCGCTCGAGAGGTCGACGCGCGTCAGGCTCTCGCCGGACGTCGCGGTGTGGCCCTCGGTGTAGATCAGGTAGATCGCCGCGAGTACGGCCTGGAGCCGGTCGGGCAGTTCGGCGGGTCGCGGGATGCGGTACGTGGCGTGGTTGTCACGGAGCTTCCGCTTTGCCCGGACGAGGCGTTGCGCGAGCGTGGCCTCGGGCAGCAGGAACGCGCGCGCGATCTCGGGCGTCTCGAGCCCACCAAGGAGCCGGAGCGTCAGGGCGACCTGAGCGTCGGCGGCGAGTGCGGGGTGGCAGCAGAGGAACATGAGCCGGAGCTGGTCGTCGGCGACGACGTCGA
>CBQZLL010000308.1:0-3135 GCA_967749945.1 uncultured Frankiaceae bacterium | reverse complement strand
ACTGGGCGGACGGCGCGCGGGTCGCCGTCGTCCCGTACGGCGGCGGCACCAGCGTGGTCGGCGGCGTCGAGCCCGCGGTCGGGGACGCGTACGCCGGAGTGGTCTCGCTCGATCTCGGCGCGCTCGACCGCGTCGTGGAGGTCGACGCGACGTCCCGCGCGGCGCGGATCCAGGCGGGCACCCGCGGGCCGGCGCTGGAACACCAGCTCCGCGACCACGGGCTGACCCTGCGGTTCTATCCGCAGTCGTTCGAACGCTCGTCGCTCGGGGGTTGGGTCGCCACCCGCGCGGCGGGTCACTACGCGACCCGGCTCACGCACATCGACGACGTCGTGGAGTCGATCCGGGCCGTGACGCCGACCGGGATATGGGAGTCCCGGCGGTTGCCGGGTTCCGGTGCCGGGCCGTCGCCGGACCGGATGCTGCTCGGCTCGGAGGGCACGCTCGGCGTCGTCACCGAGGCGTGGGTCCGGCTCCAGCGACGACCTGAGCACCGGGCGGGGACGTCGGTGGCGTTCGGGACGTTCGATGCGGGCGCGGAGGCCGTCCGCCGCATCGTCCAGGCCGGGCTCGCGCCCGCTGGCTGCCGCCTCGTCGACGGCGTCGAAGCGCGCCTCACCGGAACGCTCGCCGACGGCCGCGCGGTGCTCGTCCTCGGGTTCGAGTCCGCGGAGTACCCCGTCGACACCGAGCTGGCCCGGGCCGTCGAGGTCGCGCGAGACGCGGGCGGGGTGCCGCTCGCCGCCGCGGGCACTGGTGACGCGGCGAGCGGGCAGTGGCGCGAGACGTTCGTGCGAGCGCCGTACCTGCGCGACCAGCTCGTGCTGCTCGGAGTGCTGACGGAGACGTTCGAGACGGCGATCACGTGGGACCGGCTGCCCGCGTTCGTCCACGACGTGACGGCGACGACTGCCGACGCGCTCCGCCGGGTCGCCGGGGACGGCCACGTCACGTGCCGCCTCACCCACGTGTACGCCGACGGGGCCGCGCCGTACTTCACCGTCCTCGCCCCGGCGCGGCGCGGCAGCGAGCTCGCCCAGTGGGCCGAGGTGAAAGCCGCCGCAAGCGAGGCGATCACCGCGGCGGGCGGCACGATCACCCACCACCACGCCGTCGGGCGCGACCATCGGACCTGGTACGACCGCCAGCGCCCGGCGCCGTTCGCCCGCGCACTCGCCGCGGCGACGCGGGCGATCGACCCGTCCGGCATCCTCAACCCGGGCGTGCTGCTCGACCCGGCGGCGCTCCTCGGCTCACCCTGACCCTAGGCGCCCGCCACCGTCATCTCCGCGACGAGGGCCGTCGCGCCGCCGTACGAGCCTCCGAACGGGAAGAACCGCCGGTCGCTGCCCAACGCCACGATCGCCAGCAGCATCTCGACCAACGTCGACGACACGGTGACCTCGCGGACGGGCTCGGCGAGCGCTCCGTCGCGGACCCACAGTCCGGTCGCCCCGACGCTGAACTCGCCGCTCACCGGGTTCGTCCCAGAGTGCAGCCCGCTCACGTCCTGCACGTAGAGACCGCCCTCGCCGCGCCGGAGGATCTCCTCCGGAGCCACGGTGTCGCCGTCGAGGAACAGGTTGCTCGGCGCGACACCGGGCGAGGCGTTGAACCCCGACCGGGTCGCGTTGCCCGTCGACGTCGCGCCATCCCCCGCCCGCGCCGCCGTCTCGGTGTTGTGCAGGAAGCCGCGCAGGACGCCGAGCCCGATGACCTCGGTACGCCGCGTCGGCACGCCCTCGTCGTCGAACGGCGCCGCCGCCGGCCCCTCCGTCAGCCGCCCGTCGTCGACGAGCGAGAAAGTCGCCTGCGCGACCACGTCGCCTACCCGGTCGGCGAACAGCGACCGGCCCTTCTGGACCGCGTCGGCGGTGAGCGCACTCGCGAGCACGCCGAGGAAGCTCGCCGTGACGAGCGGGTCGAACACCACCGGCACCCGGGCCGTCGCCGGCTTGCGGGCACCGATGAGCCGGACCGCGCGCACCGCGGCCTCCGCGGCCGCCGCGGCCAGGTCGAGCTCGTCGAAGGCCCGCCCCTGCGTGAGGCCGAGCCCAGTCTGGGTGTCGTCCTCGGTCCGGGCGAGCGCGGCGACGTAGGCGTAGACGTCAGTCCGCGCGTACTCGGCCGCGACGCCGGTCGTCGACGCGATAGCGACGGAGGTCCGGCTGTCGCCGTAGGTCGCGCTGTCCACCGCCGTGACCAACGGGTGCGCCGCTCGGGTGGCGCGTTCGAGCTCGAGGGCGAACGCCACCTTCCGATCCGCGGGGACCAGCTCGAGCCCGGGCCGGAAGATCGCGCCGACCGGCTCGTACGCCGCGGGCCGCGGCAGCACGTTGCCGACGTCGGGCGTGCCGAGTGCGGCGTTCGACCGGGCCTCGGCGAGCGCGTACGCGAGCCCGTCGTCGGTCACGTCGGACGTCGAGGCGAAGCCCATCCGCCCGTCGACGACGACCCGCACGCCGACCCCGCGCGTCTCCGACGACGACAGCGACTCCACCGCGCCGTCGAACGCCGTCACCGACGTGTCGACGGAGTGCACTGCGAACGCCTCGACGCCCTCGCCGCCGCCCGCCCATCCGACGACCCGCGCCGCGAGGTCGAGCAGGTCGCCGCCCGTGGCCACGGCGCCGTCCGTCAGCGTGCTCATGCGCCCGTCCCCCCGACCGTGAGCCGTGCGATCCGCAACGTCGGCGTCCCGAACCCGACCGGCACCCACTGGCCGTCCTTGCCGCACATCCCCTGCTTCACCGCGAAGTCGCTCCCGACCGCGTCGACCAGCGCGATCGCCTGCGGACCGTTGCCGATGAGGTTGGCCCCGCGGACCCGACGGGTGAGCTGGCCGTTCTCGATGAGGTACGCCTCGGTGATGCCGAACACGAAGTCCCCGGTCGCCGGGTTGACCTCGCCGCCGCCGAGCCCGTCGGCGTAGAGCCCGTACGACACGTCCGCGAGGATCAGCGCCGGGTCGCTCTCGCCGGGCAGGACGTACGAGTTGGTCATCCGCGGGATCGGCAGGTGCGCGTACGACTGCCGCCGCCCGTTGCCCGACGCGCCCACCCCGAGCCGCGCCGCGTTGATCCGGTCGGACATCTCCCCGGTCTGCACGCCGCCCTCGAACAGCACGGTCCGCTG